>JBMFPD010000005.1:0-25567 GCA_049969295.1 Anaerolineae bacterium
CACCCCCTTCCCTCCCCGATGCGGGGAGGGAAGGGGGTCGGGGGATGGGAGAGGTCATCTCATGTTCCCCGACCTCACCGCACCCGCGATCTTCCGGGGGTGGAGCTTGATCGCTAACAAGGCAAGAACTGGCCATGCATCCAGCCGTAAGAAATATTTTGCTGGGAGTGGCCTAGAGAAGCTCACCTACCTTGGTGGAGGCGTGATATACACCCCGTTCACATGGATTGTCACCCGGCTACCAGATCCGACACCCACAGCTTCGGCCCCTACAGTTTCGCCTCCGTCAAGGAACAGAAGACCAGAGAACTCGATGGGGTCATTGGTCGATGGGTTAAACTTGCGCTTGATGTAATATCGGTTCGCCCCTGTCTTAGCATAGAGATTCAGCTCTGAGAGGCCGAGCCTTGATTCAGAATAGCTGTCATCGAAGCAACGATCGCTTGCGCACTGCTGTGGATTGCGGGAAGTTCGGCATAGATGTTACCAGAGTCTCCATCTTCCTGGGCAATAGCCCGGAAGGAATCTGTCCAACTGTCGAAGCTATTAGCCATGGCAACCTCCTAATTTTCTACGAGACGCTCTTCTCCTTAGAGTCAAAAGAATCTCATGGCCACTCCCCACACCAGCACTGAGCATCACCCGTCGGCCTCCTAAACCTGTTCTAATCTGCTCAACCACTGGCAATTTTCACCAACCGAGCTCATCATCTATGATTATGAGAGAGCATATCTCGTCCGCAAGAAACACTGCGGTTACCGCACCTGGCCACTTTGCCCGACTTCAGAGAAGCCCTCGCGAGAATATACCGCACCTGTAGAGCCCCTACCACTAAGCGCGAGCGGTAGGTAAACACGGCCCCCACCTAGGTTGACAACCCGCACGTTGTCCACGCAAGTCCAAGTATTGAACAAATTGTCATGCCGGTTCCAATTTGAAAGTTCCACTACCACTTGCTGCCCTGCATAAGGCCGAAGATCGACAACTGCATACTTCCACCCTAAGTCTCTAAGCGGGTAGTCCCAAACTCCCGGTGGCGGAGGAGGTTCCCAATTGCCGTCCCGAAGAGCCAACGTGAGCGTGACACCTTGTCGATCGGTAAGGCGCACCTCAAAGGTATCAACATAATCGCCAAGCCACTCGCTCCAGGCCACGTCGTAAGTCCATATATGATACCACAAGGTCAGCGCAGGCGCATCTACCAGGTCGGCCGGGGGCACGACGATGGCCTGTTCTATTCTAGCAGCCCCGATAGGGACCCAGCCATTTGGCGGGTCACCAGGACGGTGGTTGGCAGGGCCATAGTCCGGGCTTCCGAGGCAGGCGGCCAGGCTCTGGCCTCCGAGGGGCGCGGCGATGCTCTGCACTGTGCTGGTCAAGGGGCCTTCCACCGTCCAGAAGGAGAAGTCCCCGGTGCTGAAGTCGCCGTTGGCCAGGGGGTCCACCAGGGCCCAGGCGTCGCCGTCGCCGGAGGGGAACTCCTCCTGATGGCCGGCGACGTCGCGGGCCCGCACCCGGAAGTAGTAGACGTGGCCTCGCTGCCCGGCGAAGAGGCCGGAGGTGTCGCTGGTGCCGGTGCGGAAGGGCGTCCAGGGGCCGGTGGGGCCATCGCGGTATTCCACGTCGTAGGTGGCGATGCCCGAGCCCACGTCCTCGCCGCCCCAGACCACGGTGAAGATGGGCGAGGCGCTGTAGCCTCTGGGCGAGAGGATGGTGCTCGTGGGGGGCTGGGTATCCACCTTCACGTAGGTCTGGCGGGTCGGCTCCCACTGGCCCAGGCAGTCCACGGAGCGGTACTCCAGGAGGTTGTTCCCTTCCTCCGTCACGGTGAAGGTGGTGCCGGTGCGCCACAGGCCCCAGTTGAGGCGGTATTGGGTCTGGGTCACCCCGCAGCCGTCGTCCCGGGCGGTGAGGGCCACCTGCACCGGGCTCACATACCATCCTTCTGCACCGGCCGTGCCGGTGAGGGTGTGGGTGGTGGTGGGGGGCATGGAGTCGTACCAGAAGGCATCGTCGTAGAAGGCGGTGTTCTCCACCCCCTGGTTGCCCGCGCCGTCCCTGAGCCACAGGTACAGGTCGTGCTTGCCCTGGCCCGGCACGCGGATGCCGCTGATGCGCTTGATGTTGGCCACGCAGATGCCGTCGCCCGGCCACCGCGGGGGCAGGTTCAGTTTATAGCACCCACCGGTGATGCCGGAAAGGTCCTCCGGGTTATCCCAACTGACGGAGAAATCGTTGGTGCTGGTCCAGCCCAGCGGGTAGGGCTCCAGCGCCAGGGGCGCGGGCGGCGGCGTCACGTCAATCGGCACCTCAATGGTCACCACCGGGGAGGCGTTCCCGGCTCCGTCCAGGGCGTAGAACTCCACCTGGTGGCGGCCGGAGTCGGTGATGGGGAAGAAGGTGCCGGTGAACCACCCACTCCCATCCACCCGGTAGTGGCTGGTCCCAGGCCCAGAGAGGGGGTCCACGGTGGAGAGGAGGATGTTGACCGGGCTCGTGTACCAGCCACCCTGGCCCATCTGGCCCAGGACCTGGTGCTCCACAGTCGGGGGCGTCTGGTCCAGGGCGAAGGCCCGCACCTTGATGTTGCGGGTGCGGTAGTCGGTGTTGCCGGCCCGGTCCCGCAGCCAGAGGTAGAGGTCGTGCATCCCCTCCCCCGGTACGGTGATGCCAGGGATGATGTTGCTCTCGGTGAGGACCAGGATGCCATCGGTGTTCGTGACTGGCTCGGCGTTCAGTTTGTAGTAGGCTCCACCGATGCCGGAGACGTCGGACAGGCTCGTCCAGGTCACGGTGAAGGCGTTGGTGCGGGTCCAGGAGGAAGGGTGGCTCTGGATGTTGATGGGCGGAAGGGGCGGGGTCACGTCGATCCCCACCGTGCCCTCCTGGACCGGCTCCAGGTTGCCGGCCAGGTCCGAGGAGCGGAACTGCACCAGGTGCTGCCCCTCGCCGCGGACCACGAAGGACCTCCCCTCCTGCCAGGAGCCGCTGTCCACACGGTACCAGGTGCGGTCCACGCCGGAGGCCGTATCGGTGACGGTGAGGGTGACGGTCACGTCGGAGTGGAACCAGCCGTTGTCGCCAGGGACGCCTTCCTGGTGGTAGGTGGTCGTGGGCGGGGTCATGTCAATGCGGAAGGTGACCAGGTCCACCTCTTCCCGGTTGCCAGCCCGGTCCTCCGAAGCGTAGAGGACGGTATGGTTGCCGTCGCCGCTGACGACTGTCTGCAGGCCGTAGCCCCAGGCCCCGCCGTCCACCTGGTAGTGGGTGGCATCGGGGCCTGAGGTGCCGTCCTGGATGGTGAAAGACACCGTCACCGGCCCGGTATACCAGCCCATCAGGCCCAGAGGGCCCAGGAGATCCACCGTCGTCGTTGGCGGGATGGTGTCAATGGGGACGGTCAGGGTGCGGGTGGGCTCCATGTTGCCGGCCCCGTCCAGGGCGTAGAAGTCCACCCGGCGCCGGCCGTCGCCGATCACGTCAAAGGTGAGGTCCGTATCCCACGCGCCACCGTCCACGCGGTGGCGGATTTCCGGCACACCGGAGAGGTTGTCCACCCCGCTCAGGGTCACCTGGACGGTGCCGGTGAACCAGCCGTTGCGGCCCAGGGGGCCGTTCAGCAGGGCGCTGCTCGTGGGCGGGGTGATGTCGTACCAGAAGGCCTGGAGTTTGACGTTGCGGTTGGCATGGTTGGCGTTGCCCGCGGCGTCCTTGAGCCAGACGAAGACGTCGTGTTTCCCTTCCGAGGGGACGGCGATGTTGGTGATGACGTTGGTGGTGGTGACCCACGTGCCGTCGGTGGGGAAGGTCGGCTCGGCGTTCAACTTGTAATAGGCCCCCACCACGCCAGAGAGGTCCACGGGGTTGGTCCAGGTGAGGGTGAAGGCGTTGGTGTTGGTCCAGGTGGAGGGGGTGCTCACGAGGCCCGTGGGCGCGCCGGGGGCGGTGGTATCCAGGTACAGGGTGGTCACGCTGCGCCTGGTGTGGTCGGCGTTGCCTGCACCGTCCCGCAGCCAGAGGTAGATGGGGTGGGCGCCATCCCCGCTCACGGCGATGCCCGTGATCTGGGTGAGGTCCTGGCCTGGGACCAGGGTCCCGTCGGTGGGGGAGATGGGCGGGGCGTCCAGTTTGTAGTACGCGCCGCTCACCCCGGAAGGGTCACTGGGGTTCTCCCACGTCACGGTGAAGGCGTTGGTGCGGGCCCAGGTGGAGGGGGAGGCGGTCAGGTTCACCGGCGCGCCTGGTCCCGCAGCGTCAATGTAGAAGGGCCCCAGGTGCACGGCGCTCGCCGTCCAGTTGCCGGCTACGTCGCGGGTCCGCAGGTGGAAGTAGTGGTTGTTGCCATCTGGCAGGGGCGGGCTGCTCACGCCATTGTCTGTGGTGTCCACAGTGGTGTCGGGCAGGGTCCCAGGCAGGGTGTCCCAGACGTAGGAATAGCCGTGGACACCGCTTTCGCCGTCGGAGGCTCCGGACCAGGTGACCTCCACCACGGGGTTCGGGGACCAGACGCCCACGATGTGGCTGGTGCTGGTGAGGACGGTGGGGTTAGAAGGCGGCGTGCCATCGTAGCGAAGGGTCCGGGTGCGGGCGCTCGCGTGGTTGGCGTTGCCAGCCGCATCCCGCAGCCAGAGGTAGGCTGTGTGCTCCCCTGTGCCGGGGACGGCGATGCCAGCGATGGTATTGGTGGTGGTCACGAAGGTGCCATCGGCGGGCCCGGTGGGCGGGGTGTCCAGTTTGTAGTAGGCCCCCACCACGCCGGAGAGGTCCGCCGGGTTGGTCCAGGTGAGGGTGAAGGCGTTGGTGGCGGTCCAGGAGGCGGGGTCCACGGCGAGGCCCGTCGGCGGGCCGGGGGGTGTGATGTCGTAGCGGAGGGTCGCGGTGGTCCGCTGGCTGGCGCTGACATTGCCGGCCGCATCCCGCAGCCAGAGGTAGAGGGTGTGTTCGCCTTCCCCGGAGACGGTCACGTCGTCCAGGCGGCTCGGGTGGGTGGTGTAGGTCCCGTCGGTATCAGAGGCCGGTGGTGCGTCCAGTTTGTGGTAGGAGCCGACGACACCCGAGGTATCGGCCGGGGCGATCCAGGTGAGGTCAAAACTGTTGACGTTGGTCCATCCGGGGGGCGCAACCTGGACGTTGGACGGCGGACCTGGCGGCGTGCCGTCGTAGTAGAGGGTGGTGTTGGCCAGGTTGGCGTGGTTCACGTTGCCGGCGGCGTCCTTGAGCCACACGTAGACCAGGTGGGCCCCCTCCGTTCCCACATGGATGCCGGTGATGGTGTTGGTGGTGGCCACGAAGGTGCCGTCGGTGGGGAAGGCTGGGGGAGCGTCCAGCCGGTAGTAGGCCCCGACGACCCCCGACGTGTCCGCGGGGTTGGTCCAGGTGAGGGTGAAACTATCCGTCGTGCTCCAGTTGAGGGGGCTGGCGGTCAGGCCGATGGGCGCGCCGGGGGCCTGGGTATCCACGCGGAAGGGGCCCAGGTGCACCGCGCCCGTCGCCCAGTTGCCGGCGTCGTCCCGGGTGCGCAGGTGGAAGTAGTGGCTGCCTCCGTCGGCCAGGGGTGGGCTGGTGGTGGAGGTGCCTGCTGTCTCCTGCGTTGTGTCGGGCAGGGTCCCAGGCAGGGTGTCCCAGAGATAGGAGTACCCGGCCACGCCGCTTGTGGCATCGGACGCGCCCGACCAGACCACATCCACCGTGTTGTCGGTGGACCAGAGGCCCACGATGTGGCTCGTGCTGGTGAGGATGGTGGGGTTGGAGGGTGGCGTGGGGTCCACCAGGACCCCGTAGGGGAAACTGGTGTCGGTGACGTTATCGGTATCCAGGATGCGGAAGTCAATGCGGTTCAGGGTGCCCGACTCCACGAAGGAGACGGCCGGGGCGGTGATGTAGGCCGTGGTGGAGATGGGGCTCGCGGCCGTGGCCGGCGTCCAGGGGGACCAGGTGGTCCCGCCATCGGTGGAGTAGCGGTACTCGGCCGTGGCCGGCTGCAGGCCGACGGGGTCCACGACTTTCACGCTGCAGGTGACGATGGTGGTCGTGACCCAGCCCGAGGGGGCGAAGTCGCTCCACGTAGCGGCGGGGGAAGTGGCCTCCAGGGGCTGGGGGGCGGGCACATCCAGCGCTGGCGGCACGGGGGCGGGCCGGGGCGCGCCCCAGATGGGGTAGGCCATGCCCAGGAGGAAGAGGACAACCGCGCACTGCACGAGGACCCTCACGGCGCGCCCGGATGCCCTGCGGGGCTCCCAATCCCTACCACGCATCATCTCACCATGCCCAAGCCTCAGACGTGCCATGGACTTCTCCCCTCCCAGGAGGTGTGAAAGGCCGGCCCAGGCGTGGACTTCACCTTCTCCTGCAGCCTTTCGCCTCTCATTAAAGATTTGACGGCAGGCCCTGGAGAAGGATACGCCAGGGTGTCCGCCTCCGGGTGGCCCGCGGGAGAGGGTCAGTCGGTCTCAAAGCGGTACCCCAGGCCGCGCACCGTGACCAGGTGCTTCGGCTGATTGGGGTGTGCTTCTATCTTGGCCCGAAGCCGGCGGATGTACACGGGGAGGGGGTTGGAGTCTCCCTCATAATCGTAACCCCAGACGCTCTCCATCAGGGACTCGTGGGTGAGGGTCTGGCCGGCGTTGCGCATCAGGCAGTGGAGCAGCCGGAACTCCGTGGGGGTGAGGAGCACGCTCCGTCCATCGGCCAGGTGGGCCGTGAGGGTGAGCGGGTCCAGGGTGATGCCCCCCACGCTCAACCGTTCCTGGGCCAGTCCGTTCAGCAAGTGGGCTTCGGTGCGCCGGAGGACCGCCTTGACGCGGGCCAGGAGTTCCATCGGCTCAAAGGGTTTGGGCAGGTAGTCGTCCGCGCCCAGTTCCAACCCCATCACGCGGTCGGCCGTCTCGCCCTTGGCCGAGAGGATGATGATGGGCACGTCCACCATCTGGCGGCGCAGGCGGCGGCACACCTCCAGGCCGTCCACCTTGGGCATCATGACGTCCAGGATGACGAGGTCTGGCCGTTCCTCCTGCACGAGCCTGAGGGCCTCTTCTCCATCCGCGGCCGTGAGCACTGTGTACCCTTCCTCCCGCAGGAGGAAGGAGATCATCTTCACGCTGGGCGGATCGTCATCCACAACCAGGACTCGCATGGCTGGTCAAGCCTCTCCGCTGGAAGCCAGGAAGGCTGTGTCCACTCTGGGGTGGCCTCCCGTGCCCCGTTTCGCCAGAGGATTATACCATCCCGCGGGGGAACCGGCAAACGCTCGGAGCAGGGGTTGCGGCTGCAGCCCGTGCTGGTCGTGTGCGGGGCAACGCCCGCAGCGCCCCTCCCGCGCCTCACCGGACATGGGGCCAGCCCCGGACCGCCCAGGCCGGTCTGCACCGGTGCGTTCAGCGCCGTTTGCCAACAAAATATTTGCTTTTCTCGGCGCTCTATGCTACAATGCGCAGGCGGAGAAAAGGTCCCCAGGGAGCCTGGGGGGAACTTACGGAGGGTTGGAGCACGTTGGACAAGAGCACGAAGGACGCGATTATCCGGGAATACCAACTCCACCCCACGGACACCGGTTCGCCGGAGGTCCAGGTGGCGATCCTGACGCAGCGCATCAACGAACTGAGCGAGCACCTGAAGGTCCACAAGCACGACGAACACTCGCGCCGCGGTCTCCTCAAACTGGTTGGGCAGCGGCGTCGGCACCTGGCCTACCTGAGCCGCACGGACCCCGAGCGGTACCGGCAGCTGATTGAGCGCCTGGGCCTGCGCAAGTAGGACGGAGCAAGAGACCGCCTCCGGGAGGATCGGTCAGCGGCTGGTGTTCCTGCCTGGATGCCGAAGGCACGGAGCGGGTGGAGGAACGTCCGCAGGGGAGGCCCCAGGACGATGCCCTCCATCCGCGTTGTTTTGTGAGCCGGGCACCGGGGCTGGACTGCAGAGGCGAGGGGTAGGGGCAGGCCCTGTGCCTGCCAGGAGGGCCACCGGCGGGTTTCGGGAGCGGACCGCACGGATTCGGGGGGCGCTGCTCGCGTGGGAGCGATCATGCGCCGCCCCTACCAACGGAGAGGGCATTCCTGGTCGGGGGCCTCTGGGAGGCCTCCCAGCGAAATCCAGAAACGCCGACCGGGCCGAGGTGCAGGAATTGGTAAGCGGCCCTCAGCGAGTGCTGAGAGACGGTTCCCAGTCCCTGACCTCTGGCCCGGTGGGCAGCGAACGACAGGTCGGCTCCTGCGCGGAGCCGGCAGATGGGTGCCTGCCAGGGGGAGCCCTGGAGATGCCCCAAGAACGCCAACCACAGGCAGGAGGAAAGGGAATATGGAAAGTTACACATTTGAAACACGCATCGGCGATCACGAGATCGTCATTGAGACGGGCAAACTCGCCCGCTTGGCTGGAGGAGCCGTCACCGTCCGTTCCGGCGGCTCCATGATCCTGGCCACTGCCACCGCCGCCAAAGAGCCGCGTGAAGACGCGGGGGAGGACTTCTTCCCCCTCACGGTGGACTACGAAGAGCGCCTCTACGCGGCCGGGAAGATCCCCGGCAGCTTCTTCCGCAGGGAAGGCCGGCCCACCGAAGAGGCCATCCTGACGGCACGCCTCATTGACCGGCCCCTCCGTCCCCTCTTCCCCAAGGGGTTCCGCAATGAGGTCCAGGTGGTGGTGACCGCCCTCTCCGCCGATGGGGAGAACCTGCTGGACATCCTGGGCATCATCGGCGCATCGGCCGCGCTCACCATCTCCGACATCCCCTTCCTGGGGCCTGTCGGGGCTGTGCGCGTGGGCCTTGTGGATGGGGAGTTCGTCTTCAACCCCACGGCGAGCCAACTGGAACGCAGCCTCCTGGACCTGCGCCTGGCCGGCACCCGGGACGCCATCCTCATGGTGGAGGCAGGGGCCAACATCGTCCCCGAGGACGTGGTCCTGGAGGGGATGCGGCGCGGGCACGAGGCCATGCAGGGCGTGATCGCCCTCCTGGAGGAGATGCGGGAGAAGGTGGGCAAGCCCAAGCGCACCTTTACCCCGCGCGACATCCCTGAGGAGACCCGGCAGCGGGTGGTGGGCCAACTGGGCGACCGTCTGACCCGCATCCTGGAGCAGGCCCACGCCAAAGAAGAACGCCAACAGGCCCTGGACGACCTCCTCGCCACCCTGACGGCAGAACTGGCTGAGGAGGTGGACCCGGTGGAGGTCAAGCAGGTCTTTGAGGAGCGGCTCAAGGCGGAGGTGCGGGAGCGCATCCTCAGCCTGGGCATCCGTCCCGACGGCCGCGGCCCGGACGACATCCGCCCCATCTCCTGCGAAGTGGGCATCCTGCCCCGGACGCACGGCTCCGGCCTCTTCACCCGGGGCGAGACGCAGGTCCTCACGGTGGCCACCCTGGGCACACCCCGCGAGGAGCAGATCCTGGACGACCTGGGCATCGCCGAGACCAAGCGCTACATCCACCACTACAACTTCCCGCCCTACTCCACGGGCGAGGTGTGGCCTCTGCGCGGCCCGCGGCGCCGGGAGATCGGCCACGGGGCCCTGGCCGAGCGGGCCCTCCTGCCGGTGATCCCACCCCAGGAGGAGTTCCCCTACACCCTGCGCCTGGTCTCTGAGGTGCTGGCCTCCAACGGCTCCACCTCCCAGGCCAGCGTGTGCGGCAGCACCCTGGCCCTCATGGATGCGGGCGTCCCCATCAAGGCCATGGTGGCCGGGGTGGCTATGGGCCTCGTGACCGATGGCCAGCGCTACCAGATCCTCACCGATATCGTGGGGATGGAGGACCACCTGGGCGACATGGACTTCAAGGTGGCCGGCACCCGGGACGGCATCACCGCCCTGCAGATGGACATGAAGGTCCGGGGGATCGGCTACGACATCCTCTCCGAGGCGCTGGAGCGGGCCCGCAAGGCGCGCCTCTACATCCTGGACCGGATGGCCGAGACTATCTCCGAGCCGCGGAAGGAACTCTCGCCCTACGCGCCGCGCATCACCATCATCAAGGTCGCCCCGGAGAAGATCGGTGCCATCATCGGCCCTGGCGGCAAGACCATCCGCAAGATGCAGGAAGACTTTGACGTGCGCATTGACGTGGAGGAGGACGGCACGGTCTACGTGGCCTCCGTCAAGCCCCAGGGGGCAGAACTGGCCATCCAGACCATCCAGGGCCTCACGGAAGAGGCGGAGATCGGCAAGATCTACACCGGCAAGGTGGTGCGCATCACCGACTTCGGCGCCTTCGTGGAGATCCTCCCGGGCCAGGACGGCCTGGTGCACATCTCCCAACTGGCCGACTACCACGCCAACCGCGTGGAAGACGTGGTCCAGGTGGGCGACGAGATCATGGTGATGGTCATTGACATTGACGACGAGGGGAAGATCCGCCTCTCCCGGCGGGCCGTGCTGGAAGGGTGGACGGCGGCCGAGGCCCGAGAGCACGATCGGCGCCCGGCCAAGGCCCCGGCCGGTGGGCGCAGCGCCAGCGGACGCGGCGGCGGCAACAAGGACCGCCGGCGGCGGTAACCTCCCTTCCCACACGGGGGCTCCGAATGGAAGAACCCATCACACCCGACGGTGAACCCATCTCCTGGGAGGCGGCACCTGTGCAGGGGGCGGAGGACATGCCCCCTGCACCGCCCGGCCCGTCCCTCGGTGCCCGTCTCCTGGCCGCGGCCCGGGACGTCCTGGAGACCATCATCCCCGCGGTGGTCATCGCCCTTTTCATCAACCTGCTCCTGGCGCAGGCCACGCGGGTCTACGGCCACAGCATGGAGCCCAACCTGGAGACCAACCAGCGCCTGGTGGTGGAGAAGGTGACCTACCGCTTCCGGGAGCCGCAGCGGGGCGATGTGGTGGTGCTCCGGCTCCCGGACCACAGCCAGGAACTCCTGATCAAGCGGGTGATCGGCCTCCCGGGAGAGCGGGTGGCCATCCACGGCGGAAAGGTCTTCATCAACGGGGAACCTCTGGACGAACCGTACCTCACCCAACCCACCCGCGGACACATGGACGAGATCCTGGTCCCGGAGAGGCACGTCTTCGTCCTGGGCGACAACCGCAGTGCGAGCAACGATTCCCGGACATTCGGGCCGGTGCCCTACGAGGCCATCGTGGGGCGGGCGTGGCTTTCCTACTGGCCACCGGACCGCATCGGGCTTGTGCGCTAGGGGGGAGGGGCTGTCAGCGGATTCCGGGAACGGATTGTTGGCAGTGGAGGTGAGATGTCCAGGGTGGGGAATCGGTCGGACCTGGGCGTGCCGAAGCCCTCGCGGCGTTGGTCGCCGTTCCTGAAGCAGGTGGTCTTCATCGCCATCCTGATCGGGGCGGTGTGGGCCGTGTTCCGCTTCAGCCAGGTCCTGGGCCCCACCATCATCGCCTGCCTCCTGGCCTACGTCTTCGCCCCCCTGGTGGACTGGCTGCAGCGGCACGCCCGCATCCCCCGCGCCGTCGGCATCCTCCTCGCCTACCTCCTCATCCTGGGGGTCCTCTCCCTGGTCCCCATCCTGGTCATCCCGAGCCTGGTGGAGCAGGCCCAGGCCCTGGACGTGGACCTGGGGCAGATCCTCGTCACCCTCAGCGAGTGGTGGGGGCAGCGGGAACTCGTCCTCTTCGGCTTCGCCGTGGATGTCCAGAGCCTGTACAACCAGGTGGGCGACGCCCTGCGGGGCCTCTTCTCCCCGGTGGCCACGGGGGCCCTCTCCCTGGTGGCGAACGTGGTCAGCGCTCTGTTCTGGACCATCTACGTCCTGGTCGTCTCGTTCTACCTCCTTCTGGACGCGCCCCGCCTGCGGGGGTACTTCGCCGACCTCCTCCCGCCCCAGCACCGGGATGAACTGTTGCGCCTTCTGGACGACGTGGACCGCATCTGGCGCAGTTTCTTCCGCGGTCAGTTGGTCCTCTCCCTCACCATCGGCATCGTGGTGACGGTGGTGACGGCAGCCCTGGGCTTGCGGAACGCCCTGGCCCTGGGTCTCCTGGCCGGCATCCTGGAGTTCCTCCCCAACATCGGGCCAGCCGTGGCCGCCGCCCCCGCCGTGCTCCTGGCCCTGTTCCAGGGGTCCACCTACCTCCCCCTGAGCCGCTGGGCCTTCGCCCTCGTGGTCATCGGGGCCTACATGCTCATCCAGCAGGTGGAGAACAACTTCCTCATGCCCCGCATCCTGGGCCGAAGCGTGCGCCTGCACCCTCTGGTGGTCATCGTGGGGATCGTGCTGGGGGGCAGCCTGGCGGGCATCCTGGGCATCTTCCTGGCCGCTCCCACTCTGGCCACCCTCCGCCTTCTCCTGCGGTACGCCTACCGCAAACTCCTGGACATGGAGCCCTTTGGCGAGGGCCTCACCCCCATCCCGGAGGTGGAACTGCCCCTTCCCCGCGGGCTCGTGGCCGGAGAACGGGTGGAAGCCATCCTCTTTGATCTGGATGGGACCCTCATTGAGACGGACCGCGCCCTGGCTGGCACCGAGGACAAAGAGCGGCCGGACCCCCGCGGCACGCTGCGCCTGGGCCTGTGGCGAGCGGCGGACCGGGTCCACAAGGCGCTGGACCGGGTGGGCCTGGACGACGAGGCGGACCGCCTGCGGCAATGGGTGAGCGCCCGCGTGCCCCTCCTGCCGGACATCACGGAGATCCCCCCAGTGGACGGGATGCGGGATGCCCTGCAAGCACTGGCCAGGCGCTACCGCCTGGGGCTCCTGACCACCCGGCCCCGTCGCGAGGCCATCCGCTGGCTGGAACACCACGGCCTGATGGATACCTTCGCCGTGATCACGGCCAACGACGACGTCCACCACCGCAAGCCGGACCCGGAAGGGGTGCTGCGCTCGGCGGAGCGGCTGAACCTGCCGCCCAACTGTTGCCTGGTGGTGGGGGATACCCCCGATGACGTGGAGGCGGCCAAGCGGGCCGGGGCTCTCAGCGCTGCCGTCCTGACCGGCCTGGGCCGCGAGGAAGACCTGGCCGACGCCGACCTCCTGGTGCAGAGCGTGGCAGAACTGCCCGAACTTCTTCTGTAAGGCCGCCTCCTTCAGGAGGCGCCCAGGCAGGGGACTTCCCGCTGACACGCGCCCTGCCTGCGGACCCGTTCCCGAAAGCCGCTGAGAGGACATCCCAGGGCAGGCCCTGGACCTGCCTGCAGACACCCACAGGGGGCGCCTCTACCCCGCGGGCCGTGGACGCGCCCGCAAGGGCACGGCGGCGCGGCCCACAATGTCCAGCGCCGCGGGTTGCCCTCGGGCGGGGGTTTGGGTTACAATGGGGCCCAGAGATCTGCAGAGCCTGTCCGTCCTTCGGAAGGCTCGCCCGCCCAAGGGCCAGGGGGTTGGCTTGACCGAACTTCGCAGCGCAGGGAGGTCGCATGGAAAAGCCCCGGGAGTTGCGTTCCATCGGTCCTAGCGTGTTGGCCCTCGCGGCTGTGGTCCTGGGGTTCCTCGCCCAGAGCCATTTCGCCAAAGACCATGTGACGGACGCGGTGCTCCTCTACGTCCTGGCGGCGGCCCTCTTCGCCTGGGCACTCCGGGGCTCCCGCTTCCCCGCGGTGGAGCGGGCCGAGGGCGGAGCCTATCCCCTCTGGCGGCTGCGGGCGGCGCTTGGCCTCCTCATCCTCTCGGCCCTCCTCGCCGTCCTGGCCCTGCGCCGCTTTGACAAAGAGACGATGCTTGCCCCGGCCTGGAACCTGCACTTGGCCAGCCTGGGGGCTTTCCTCCTCGCCTTTGCCGTCCTGGGCCGCCGGAAGGGGGTGGAGCGCGGTGGCGAGGCTCCGGCGTACGCCCTCTGGGAGTGGGGGCTCCTGGCGCTGGTGGTAGCCCTGGGGTGCTTTCTGCGCCTCTACCGCCTGCACGAGTTCCCCTTCGGCACCTGGTACGATGAGGCGGACAACGGCCTCCACGCCCTCCACATGCTGGAGGACCCCACATGGCGGCCGGTCTACGTGGAGTCCACCAACCTGCCGGCCCACTACCTCTACCTGGTGGCCCTCTCCTTCCGCTTCTTCGGGGTGGAGACCATCCCCATCCGCTACGTGAGCATCCTCTTCGGGGTCCTCACGGTCCCGGCCGCCTGGGGGGTGGGTCGGGAACTGGGCGGGCGGCGGCTGGGCCTTGTCGCGGCCTTCCTCTTGGCCGTCTCCCGCTGGGACCTGAACTTCAGCCGCATCGCCCTGCACGGCGTCTCCACCCCCTTCTTTGAGTTGGCCACGGCCTGGTTCCTCCTGCGGGGCCTGCGGACCCGGGAACCGGCCGACTTTGCCCTGGCGGGCCTGAGCCTGGGGCTGGGGCTCTGCTTCTACGCGCCCTTCCGCCTCTTCCCCTTCGTCGTCCTCCTCTTCCTGGCCCACCTCCTGGCCACGGAGCAGGGCTTCTGGCGGGCCCAGCGGGCCAACGTGCTCCTCTTCGGCCTGGCCGCGTTCCTGGCCGTGGCGCCGGTGGCGCAGTTCGCCTTCAAGCACCCGGACCTCTTCCTGGACCGCACCCGCAAGACCAGCGTCTTCGCCGGCAAGACGCGGGAGGAGGGGTGGAAGGCGGTGCAGAGCAACCTGCGCAAACACCTCCTCATGTTCAACTACCGGGGCGACCCCAACGGCCGCCACAACCTGCCCGGCGAGGCGATGCTGGACTACGCCACCTCCGTCTTCGCCGTGCTGGGGATGGGGTACACGCTGGCCCAGTGGCGACGGCCCAGGGAGTTCCTCTCCACCTACTGGCTCCTCATCATGCTGGCCGGCGGGGTCTTCTCCCTGGACTTTGAGGCTCCGCAGGCCCTGCGGTCTATCGGTTCCCTGCCCCCGGCGCACCTCCTGGCGGCCCTGGCCCTGGAGCGCCTGGGCCGGGAGGTGGAGTGGGCCTGGAGTGGCAGACGCCGGGCCAGGCAGGCTTTCGCCGTGGCGTTGGCCGCGCTCCTGGCCTACATCGGCTACACCAACTACGACACCTACTTCCACCGCCAGGCGCGGGACTTCGCCTCGTGGAACGCCTACTCCACCTCGGAGACCCTCACGGCGCGCCTGATGGCCTCTCTGGGAGACACGGTGGACTTTGAGGTCATCTCCTTCTACCACGGACACCCGGTGCTCCGCTTCCTGGCCCGCAAGGTCCCCAACTACCGCCGCCTGGACACCACTGATACCCTGCCCATCCGGCGGACGCCCCAGCGGGACATCGTCCAGATCCTGGACCCGGACCGGCGTTCCTACTATCTGCAACTGAAGCAGTACTACCCCAACGCGGACTGCCGGGAGATCCACCCGCCTTTTGACGGGCCGCCGGTCCTCTACACCTGCCGCCTGACGCCGGCGGACATCACCTCCATCCAGGGGCTGGTGGGGACCTACTACGCCGGGGACACCTGGGAGGGCACGCCCGCCGTGGAGCGCAAGGACCTGGTGCTGCGCTTTGACTGGCCCACCGACGCGCCGCTGCCCCTGCCCTTCGTGGTGGAGTGGCGGGGCGTCCTCTCCGTCGCCCACTACGGGGAGTACACCCTGGCCTTGACCGCCCCGGCCGCGGCGGAAGTCTACCTGGACGAGACACCCTTCCTCGCGGTGGGGCCGGAGGGGGGCCAGGCCCAGGCCCCGGCCACCCTGGCCAGGGGGAACCACGCCTTCCGCGTGCGGGCGGTGGGGGCGGAGGGGCACCTGGAACTCCTCTGGCAGCCGCCCGGGCAGGGCCTCCAGACGGTGCCGCCCGAGGCCCTGTACGTCCCGCCGGTGGACAACCACGGCCTCCTGGGCAAGTACTACCCCAACGGCGAGTGGCGAGAGCCGGTGGCCTTCGCCCAGATTGACCCGCGCATCGCCCTCTACTTCCACATCATCCCCCTGCCGCGGCCCTACACGGTGGAGTGGGTCGGCAAAGTCCTGGCCCCGGTGGAGGGCGACTACCGCTTCGGGCTGGAGTCCATAGACGAATCCCAGGTCTACATTGACGGGGTGCTGGTGGCCGAAAGCCCCCTGCCCAACCAGTACGGCGAGGGGGTCATCCACCTGACGGCGGGCCTGCACGACGTGCGCATCCGCTTCGCCGACCGCACCAGCCACACCCACATCAACTTCTACTGGGCCCCGCCCGGCGGCAGCCAGGAGATCGTGCCTCCGCAGGTCCTCTTCCCGCCCCAGGGGAGTTACGAGTTGGTGGAAGTGCCCAGGCCCGTGCCCCCTCAGGTCCCCGTGCCGGCCGCCCCAGAGGTCTCCGGCGCCTTCTCGGCCCACCTGGACGCAGTCTTCGGGCAAGAAGGGGAGGCCCCGGGTCAGTTGCGCCTGCCGCGGGACGTGGCCGTGGACCCGCAGGGGTACGTCTACGTCTCCGATACCGGCAACCGCCGGGTGCAGAAGTGGACCGCAGAGGGGGAGCCGGTGGCCGCCCTCACGGGGGATGGGCAGGAAGCCTTCGTGGAGCCGACGGCCCTGGAGGTGGATGGCGAGGGCACCCTGTGGGTCCTGGACTCGGAGAGGGGGTGGGTCTTCGGCTTTGCCTCGGACGGGACGCCGGTCGCCCGCTTCGGTGGACCGCAGATGGCCTTCTTCCACCCGCGGGGCCTGGCCCTCACGTCTCGGGGCACGCTCCTGGTGGTGGATACCGGCGGTTCCCGGGTGGTGGAACTGAACCGGCAGGGAGCCGTGGTGCGGCAGTACGGCCTTCAGGGGAACGGCCCCGGCCAACTGAACCAGCCCACGGAGGCCCTGGTGGACGCCGCCGGCTACCTCTACGTGGTGGACACGGCCAACCACCGGGTGCAGGTCCTGGACCCGGACGGGCGCTATGCCGGGGAGTGGGCCATCCCCGGCGCGAACACCGTGGACCACCCCAGCCTGGCCTGGGGCCCTCTGGGCGAGATCTACCTGACGGAGCCGGAGCCCGCCACGGTGGTCGTGGTGGACCGCCTGGGCAAGGTCCTGGGGCGCTGGGGGGGCCGGGGCGAGGGCCCGGGCTTCTTCGAGAAGCCCCTGGGCGTGGCCGTGGATGGCGCGGGGCGGGTCTACGTGGTTGATACCTACAGGCACCGCGTGCAGCGGTTCGCCATAGAGTGGACGCCCGGGAAGTAAACCTCTCCCATCCCCCAGCCCCTTCCCTCCCCGATGCGGGGAGGGAAGGGGAGCCGCCGCAGGCGGCAGGGGTAGGGAGAGGTGGGGAGGACCTCTCCTCATCCCCGATCCCCCTTTCCCTCTCCGTGTCGGAGAGGGGAAGGGGGCCAGGGGGTAGGGGTGAGGTCTGGGCAGGCACAGGAGCCCGCCCCTGCAGATACGTAAGGGGGCATCAGCACGATTGGCAACGGAGACCAAATGTCCACCATGAAGCGATTGGTCCTTGTGGGGTGCGGGCTGGCCCTGGCGGTGGCCGCCCAGCGGGGCCTGGCGGCCAAGGCCCTCACCCCTCTGGATGGCGTGCTCCTCTACGCAGGGGCTTGCGCCCTTTTCCTCTGGGGCGCACCGCCGCACCCGCAAGAAGAAGGGGGGACTCCCCTGCCCCGGGTCCGGGACCGGCGGGTGTGGGCCCTGGGCGGGGCAGGAGTGGCCTGCGGCACCCTTGCCGGAGCCCTCTTCTGGCGGAACTGGGCCGACCTCTTCGCCCTCGCGCTGTGGGTGGGGAGCGTGCTTCTCTTCGGCGGCGCAGCCTTCCTGGCCGACCGGGGGGCCAGCCCCCGGCGCGCCCCGCCCCGGGAGGTGCCCCGTCGCTGGGAGTGGCTGCTCCTTGCCTGCATCGTGCTCCTGGCTCTCGCCGTGCGGGCCTGGAGGGTGGACCTCTACCCCAACGGCTGTCAGTCGGATGAGTGCAACAACGGCATGGACGCTCTCTGGTGGCTGCGGGGCCTCCCTTACACCCCCTTCCGCATGACCAACGAGGGGCAGGCCACCCTCTTCACGTACATCCTCGCCCTCTTCTTCCGCCTCTTCGAGGCCAACGTGCCCACCATGCGCCTGGCCTCCGCCGTGGTCGGCGCGCTGACGGTGTGGGCCTTCTACCTCCTGGCGCGGGACCTCTACGGCGACCGGGCTGCCCTCCTGGGGGCGGCGCTCCTGGCTGGCTCCCGCTGGCACCTCACCTTCAGCCGCATTGTCTACGAGGCCATCCTGACCCCCCTGTGCGAGGTCCTGGCCTTCTGGTTTCTGCTCAGGGGGCTGCGGGACCGGCGGTGGCGAGACCTGGTCCTCGGGGGCATGGCCCTGGGGCTGGGCCTGCACACCTACACCGCCTTCCGCGTCGTGCCCCTGGTGACCGCGGCGTTCCTGGGGGTGCTCGCCCTGGTGGAGTGGCGGACCGTCCGCGGGACCTGGCCTGGCCTTCTGGCCGGGGCCGTGGGGACGCTCCTCGTCCTCAACCCCCTGGGGCTCTACGCCGTGCGCTACCCCCAGCAGTTCCTGGGCCGGACCATCCACATCTCCGTCTTTCACGAGGTGGAGGCCGTGGGGAACTGGTCGCCGGTCTGGAGCAACCTGCGCAAGACCCTGGCCATGTTCCATTACCAGGGCGACCCGGCCTCCCTGCACAACCTCCCCGGTGCGCCCATGCTGGACGTATGGGTCGGCGCGCTGGTGGTCCTGGGTGTGGCGTACGCCCTCTGGCACTGGCGGCGCCGGGAGCATCTCTTGTACTTCTTCTGGGCAGTCGGGGTGCTGGCTCTGGGCGTCCTTTCGGCGGCCCACGAGGCCCCGACCTCCCGCCGCACCATCGGCCTCATCCCCCTCGTCTACCTCCTGGCCACGGCCGTCCTGGAGCGGGTGTGGCAGGCCTTCCGCGCTGCCTGGCGCGGCCGCGGCGAGGCGGTCGTGGCCTCGCTCCTGGCAACGCTGGCTGCGGCCTCGGGCGTGGGCAACGCCTACACCTACTTCGCCAAGCAGGCCGTGCACCCGGCGGTCTGGGCTGCCTACAGCCCCAACGAGTCCGCCGTGGGCAGGTATCTGGCCAGCCTCCAGAGCACGCCGCACCTCTTCCTGGCCCAGGAGTTCCAGCGGCACTCGGCCATCCACTTCATCGCCCACGACCCGCAGTACGAAATCTTCAACCTGGCCCAGCACCTCCCCCTGCGGGACCCCGACGGGCGCGATGCCCTCTACATCCTGGACCCCATCAGCGAGAAGGCCCTGCCCCTCTTCCAGCGCTTCTACCCCCGGGCCCAGGTGGAGTTCCACCGCGACCGCTACGGGTACCCCCTGTTCATCTCCGTCTGGGTGCCCGCGGCGCAGGTGGAGGAGGCCCAGGGGGTCACGGGGCGCTACTTCGCCGGCACGGAAGGGGAGGGGCTGCCGGTCCTGGTTCGGCGGGATGCGCAGATCGCCTTTGACTGGTCGGCGGAGCCGCCCCTGGAACCGCCCTTCTCCGTGCAGTGGGAGGGGGCCTTCCTGGCCCCGGAGTACGGCGACTACACCTTTGAGGTCCGCGCCCCCGGCTCCATGACGCTGCGGATCAACGGCCTGGAAGTCGCCCGCACGGAAGAGGGCCTTGGGGCGGGGCACCTGCAGTTGGCCGGCGGCTTCCACGACCTGGAGGTCACCGCCATCATCACCAGGGCCGGCGGGCCAGTGCACCTCGCCGTGCGAGGTCCGGGGCTGCCGGGCGGCCCGGTCCCCACCAGCCATCTCTACAACGTGGAAGTCCCGCCCAACGGCCTCATCGGGTACTACCGCCGGGGCATCGGCTGGGACGGGCCTCCCCAGGCCATCCAGGTGGACTGGTTTATCTTCGCCAACGACATCCTGCCCACGCCTTTCAGCATTGAGTGGCGGGGGAAGATCCGCGCCCCTGTGACGGGCCTCTACACCTTCGGCACCAACTCCGACGACGGCTCCTACGTCTACATAGATGGGAAGTTGGTGGTGGACAACGGCGGCTCCCACGGGATCCAGTACCGGGAGGGCCAGATCTTCCTGGAAGAGGGGTACCACGACCTGGTGGTGCAGTACTTCCAGGAGATCGGCTCGCGGGACATGGAACTGTGGTGGACGCCGCCGGGCGGCCCCCACGAGATCGTGCCCCTGGAGGTCCTGTGGACCGGCCTTGGAGAGGCCCCGGCGGAGGTGGCCGTGGCCCCTCCAGCCCAGGCTGCGCCCGCCCCGGCGGCCCCTGCGGCGGGAGCTCTGGAGGTCCTCTTTGACCGGGCATGGGGCAGCCAGGGGGCGGAGCCAGGCCAATTCCAAGACCCGCGCGGCGTGGCCGTGGACAGGGCAGGGAATGTCTACGTGGCCGACACGGGGAACCGCCGCGTGCAGAAGTTCACGGCGGACGGGGCGCTCCTCCAGGCCTTCGGGGAGGATGCGGACCTCCGGGAGCCCTTTGACCTGGCCGTCGCCCCGGACGGGCACCTCTACGTCCTGGACCCCCAGGGCGACAACGTGGCCCACTTCGGCCCGGACGGGGAGTACCTGGGGCGCCTGGCGGTGGGGATCGGCCTCTTCCGGCCGCGAGGCCTGGCGGTGGATGCGACAGGGAACCTCTACATCGCCGACACCGGCGGGTCGCGGGTCCTGAAACTCGCGCCTACAGGCCAGGTCCTGGCCGAAGTCTGCCCGGCCGGGGACGGCGCGGGTCGGGTGCGTCAGCCCACGGACGTGACCGTGGCCCCAGACGGCTCCCTCTACGTGGTGGACCCCTCGCTGCGCCTCCTGCAGCGGCTGGATGCCCAGGGCCGTTACCTCGGGGGGTGGGGCATTCCGGCGGCCAACACCTTTGACGGGCCGCACCTGGCCTTCCACCCGTCGGGGCTGCTCCTGATGACGGAACCGGAGGGGCATCAGGTCTACGCGTACGATGGGGAGGGGCGCCTGGTGGCGTCCTGGGGTGGAGAAGGGGCTGGCCCGGGCCAGTTCGCCAAGCCCATCGGCATCGCCGTGGGGCCGGGCGGGGAGGTCCTGGTCACGGACCCCCTGAACCACCGCGTGCAGCGGTTCCTGCCGAAGTAGGGCCTGCCCAGGTCCCCTCACCCCTGGCCGTCCGGCCCCGGGAACGGGGCGGAGGGGAGCAGGAGGCGGCGGGGACCACCTTTCGCGAGGGGGTCCAGCGTGCGTTCGTTGCGTGAGTGTTTCCTCTCCTACGACCTCGCCCTCCTGGAGGCCATCGCGGCCTCACGGGGGGTCCTCCTGGAAGAAAAAGAGCCCCTCCGGGCTGCGGCGCGCCTTGCAGAGATCCTTGGCGAAGAGGAGTCCCTGCGCAAGGCCCTGGCGCGGCTGGGGCCGGAGGCCTGGCACGCGCTGCAGACGGTCCTGGCGGCGGGAGGGCGGGTGCCCCTGCCCATGTGGGAGCGGCGGTGGGGAGCCCTCCGGCCCTTCGGCCCTGGCCGGCTGCGCCGCGAGGAGCCCTGGCGCCGGCCGGCCAACGTCTCCGAGCGCCTCTGGTACCTGGGGCTCATCGGCCGGGCCTTTGACCGGGAGGGGGGGCGCACCGTGGAGTTCATCTTCGTCCCGGAAGACCTGAGGCCCGTCCTCCAGAAGTTGCTGGGGGAGCAGCCGGCCCCACCCTCTTCCGCCCCTGCCCCCCTTGCGTCGGCTCCCGCGGAGGTCCAGGAGGCGGGGACCATGCTCCTGGAGGCTGGCCTGGCCTACCTGACCTACCTCTACAACTGGCCGGTGCGGGTGGGGCACGGGGGGCGGCTCTACCGTGTTCACGGCGAAGCGTTGCGGGCCTACGTGACGGAACGGGTCCCGGGCGCAGCAGAAGGGGAATGCTTCCCCTTCCTGGAAGCGCTTCTGGGGGAGGCCGGCCTCACGGTGCGGCGCGAGGGGAGGCTCCGCCCGGAGTCCAGGAAGGCGCGGGCCTGGCTGGAGTCCTCACCGGAGCGGGCCCTGGACCTCCTGCGGGGGGTGTGGCTCACCACGCGCCAATGGAACGACCTCTGGCGTGTGCCCACCCTGCGCTGCGAGGAGACAGGCTGGCAGAACGACCCGCGCCTGGCGCGGCAGGCCCTCATAGACGTGCTGCAGGGCCTCTCCCCGGAGGCCTGGTACGCCGTGGACGACCTGGTACAGAGCCTCTTCCAGGGCAACCCGGACTTCCAGCGGCCCGACGGCAACTACGAGTCCTGGTTCATCCGGGATGCGGAGACCGGCCAGTACCTGCACGGGTTCGCCTCCTGGCCTCAGGTGGAGGGGGCGCTCCTCCGGTACCTGCTCACCGGGCCCCTCTACTGGCTGGGGGTGGTGGCCCTCGGCGATGGCGGCACTGCCTTCCGCCTGACGGATTCCGGGGCGAGGTGGCTTTCGGGAGGGGAGGGCGTGGAGGAAGCCCTCCCGGAGGCCTGCCGCCTGGAGGGGATGGTGGTCCTCGTCCCGCCCTCCCTGGACCGCTTCCAGCGGTTCCAACTGGCGCGCCTGGCCGACTGGGAGCCGGGAGGGCCGCCCTACCGCTACCGCCTGACGCCGTCCTCGGTGGGGCGGGCGTTGCGCCAGGGGGTCCCCCGCGAGCGGATGGAGGCGTTCCTGGCCCGCCTGCTCCAGGGGCCGCTGCCGGAGGAGTGGTCCCGCGCCCTCAAGGCGTGGGAGGAGCGGGCGCGGGAGGTGCGGCTGCGCCGGGCAGCCGTGCTGGAAGTGGAGGACCCGCAGGTCCTGGATCAGTTGCTGGACGACCCCGCGGTGAGGCGCTTTCTGGGAGAGCGCCTCACCGCGAGGCACGTGCTGCTGGCCCTGCGCAACATAGGGCCGCTGCACAAGGTGCTCCAGGACCGTGGCTACACCGTGCGCCTGGAGGAGTAGGTCTGCCGCAGCGCAAGGCCGACACTAGCCAAGAAGGGGCAGGTTCCAAAAATCCGACCCTTTGCCCTAATTCTGGGGATGGTCCGGGCCCACCGCCCTGGGGGCCAACATCTCACTCACCCCGCCTAGAGCACCAAGGATGCCTGTTGCCTCAACGGGCAGGAAGACCTTCGTGGCCTGCCCGTTGGCGATAGCCTGAAGGGACTCCAAGTACTTAAGGGCGATCAGGTACTCCGCAGCCTTTTCCTTTCCAATCCTCTCCTCCAGGCACTGCAGGGAGCGGGCTTCTGCTTCGGCGATGAGAAGCCTGGCCTGGGCGAGTCCCTCAGCTTCCAGGATTCTCGCTTGCTTGATCGCCTCAGCCCGCTTCACTTCGGCGCTGGCCTCTCCCTCGGCTTCTAAGATGGCAGCCTGCTTCTTTCCCTCGGCTCTCAGGATCTCAGCCCGTTTTTCCCGCTCTGCTGTCATCTGCAGCTCCATGCGCTGCCGGATCTCTTCGGGGGGTGAGATCTCCTGGAGCTCTACCCGCGTGATGCGGACTCCCCAGGGGCCCGTAACTTCGTCCAACAATGTCCTCAGTTGGGCATTGATGGTCTCCCGAGAAGCCAGGGTCTCATCCAGGGTCAGCTGTCCTACCACATTGCGGAGACTGGTCTGGACCATCTTCTCCATAGCATCTACCAGGTTGGCCACGCCGTACACGGCTTTCTCCGGCTCCTGGATCTGGTAGTAAAGCACAGCGTCTATCTCCATCGTCACGTTGTCCTTGGTGATGACGCTTTGTTTTGGGAAATCCAGGACTTGCTCACGCAAGTCTATGAGGTCTGTCCTCTTGGTGATAACCCTTCGGGTGCCGTCAACATCCACCTCCAGGGCTCGGTAGAAGATGGTCCTTTTTGACTCCAAAATGGGAATCACGAAGCGGATCCCGCTGTGAGCCACGCGGTGGAACCTCCCCAACCGTTCCACAACAATTGCATAAGCCTGGGGGATGATCTGAAGTCCGAACATGTGCGCTTAACCTCCTTTGCTTGCACTTAGGCGCCGGGAGTGTCCCTTCGCCGAGGGCTTAGAGATGCCTTCTGAGCACCATTGAAACTAGCGATGCCGCCTCACGGCCGCGTGGCGGCCATCTTCTCCCAGATCCAGCGGTTGGGGTCCACGCGGGCGTCCACCACTTTGCGCACGTTGCTGCCGTCGGCGTTCATGATGTAGATGCCCCAGGCACCATCCCGGAAGGAACGGAAGGCGATCTCCCGGCCCCCGGGGAGCCAGACCGGCAGCACGTCCGGGCCGGGGTTGTCGGTCAGGCGGGTCTGGCCGCTCCCGTCCGGGTTCATGACGTAGATCTCGTGGTTGCCGTCCCGCTCCGAGGTGAAGACGATGCGGTTCGTGTCGCGCGACCAGTCCGCGTTCCCGTCGTTGGCGCACCCCGCGCAGGTGGTCAGGCGGCGCTTGCCGCTGCCATCTATGTTGACGATCATGAGCCCGCAGTTGGCACCCTCGCAGCCTTTGTACACCAGTTGCCTGCTATCTGGTGACCAGGCAGCCTGTTCGCCATCCACCACCATCCGCTCCTCGGAGCTGTCGGCCCGCACGACGTAGATGTTGAAGCGGCTAGACCAGCCGCGCACGGAGTGGAAGGCAATGTACTGGCCGTCCGGCAACCATGCAGGGAAGGCGGCCTCCACATCGTGCACAATGCGTTGGGCTGGGGCGGCGGGGCCGGCGTCGGTTGCTCCGGGGCGGGCACCGCCGCGCCCACGGTGGGGGTTGCGGTGAGCACCACCACGGGCTGGGCCACCGCTGTCAGGGCGGCGATGGTCTGGGCGGCTGCTACCTTGGTAGCTTCGGCGGCAGCCAGTGTCGCGGCAGCGGAAGCGTCCTGGCTCTGGGAGCCCAGGGGGATGGGGACGATGCAACCCGCCATCCCCAGGGCTGCGAAAAACAGTGCGGCCGGAAGCAAGAGGCGTCTTAGTCCTGACATCTACCCCCTCCTCACAGCAGGCGGAACCCGTCACGCGGAACGCATCAACCACAGGGCGAGCAACGTCAGCCAGGCCCAGCCAACGGTAAGGGTGAGCCGCTGGAAAAGCCCGGCATAGTCCACCAGGCCAGGAACCTGGGCAAACCCCGCGCTGGTCACGACAAAGAGGGCGAGGAAAGCGACACCCGTGACCACCGAGTAGTTCGCCCACCGACGCGCGCCCCGTCGGGTGAAGAACCGGCCGAAGACGAAGCAGGCGGCAGGGAGGCCCAGGAAGACCAGGGCCGAGAAGAGTCGGTGGAGCCGGCCGGGCACGCTGTACTGCAGCGGAAGAGGGGGCGTGCCCGGCGGATACCCGTTCATGGGGTCGGTGATGAACAGGCCTGCCCCCAGCAGCCCGACCGCGATGGCCGCGATGAGCCGTGGCCCCCACACCGGGCCCTCCAGGGACCGCAGCCGGCGCTGCAGGCCGAAGGCATAGGCCAGGGTCAGGAGGCCCGTGACGAGGAAGGCGGCGCTCTGAGTCCAGCCCCATTCGCCGATAGCGAGGGAACTCACGGGGTGCCGCAAGGGATCGTAGTCGGCGCGGGTGGCCCCCTCCAGGAGCCAGGCAAGGGTGAAGACTGGCCCCGCCAGCGCGCCCGCGGCGAGGAGGGCTCTTGCAGTCGTGTCGTGCACCTGAACGGAGCGACCTTGTGGCATGGGGATGTTCCTCGGTGCTTACGCTAGATGTTCAAGAGGTCAAACACGCTGGCACGGGCAGCCTCATCAGTCAGGACATCCTCTACAGTAAACCAATGGGTGATAATGTGGCGGTTGAGTCCCAAATCCTGCTTTGCTCTAGGCGTGAGGGACGCGCCTTGTACAATCAGAATGGTCACAGCAGTGGGATTTTCCTCTCTAACACGGTTCAGGCTCTTCAGCGCCGCTCCCAAACGTTCCAGAAC
>JBMFPD010000006.1:0-25420 GCA_049969295.1 Anaerolineae bacterium
GATGTGGCGGATGGTGTAGGGAGAGAGGGTCAGGCCGTACCGCTGCTGGAGGTACCAGGCCAGGCGTAGGCGGCCATACCCTGTCTCCAGACGGGCTTGCTCCACCAGCCTTTCGGTCTGCTCGGGGGTTTGGTGGTAGGGGTGCGTCGGTCGGCGGGGGCGGTCCTGGAGGGCCTCCTCGCCTTCCCTCTCCGCCCGCCGCACCCACTTGCGCACCACCTGTCGGGAGGTGTGCCAGAGACGGGCCGTCTGCGAAATGCTCCCTGTCTCCCGGTAGGTCTGCACCAGACGCTTTCTTGCTTCTACGCGATCCATGGCGTATACTTCCCTGTAGGCCAAGTCTGCCATAGCTGGTGCTCCTCCTGTTGTAAAGTCTTCCACAGAGATTCTAAGGGAGGAGCACCAGCCCTTGTCAAGATCTGCTCTACCACCTGGTAACGATGTTCTGGCCCGCTACCGGTGCCCGATTTGACAAACTTCCGGGGTTGTGGTATAAAGGCGTTGTCTCTTGTCTTTTCCCTCCTTCTTACACTTTATACAGTATGAAAGGGGCTATGGACGAGCGAACCCTCAGGCGGCTGCGCGAAGTGGTCGGATCGGAGTACGTGTCCACCCTCGCCGAGGACCTGGTGGCCTACTCCTACGACGGCACGCTCCTGGAAGGTCGGCCCGACGCCGTCGTCCGGCCCGGCAGCCCCGAGGAAGTGGCCGAGGTCGTCCGCCTGGCCTACGAGCACGAGATCCCCCTGGTGCCCCGGGGCATGGGGTCAGGCCTGGCAGGTGGCTCCATCCCATGCCGCGGGGGGATTGCCCTCGTCCTCACCCGCCTCAACCGCATTCTGGAGATCGACGAAGCCAACATGACCGCCACGGCTGAGGCAGGGGTGGTCACAGCCGACCTCCAGCGTGCCGTGGAGGCCGTGGGCCTCTTCTACCCCCCTGACCCGGCGAGCATCCGCCAGTGCACCCTCGGTGGGAATGTCGCCACCAACGCCGGCGGCCCCCGCTGCGTGAAGTACGGGGTGACGCGCGACTATGTCCTGGCCATGAAGGTGGTGACGGCTGAGGGGAAGACCTTGGCTCTGGGTGGCAAGTTCGTCAAGAACGTCACCGGCTACAACCTGATGCACCTGTTCATCGGCTCCGAGGGGACGCTGGGCGTCATCACCGAGGTGGCCGTGCGCCTCATCGCCAAGCCCAACTTCGTGCGCACGGCCCTGGTGGCCTTCCCACGCCTGGACGATGCCAGCCTGGCCATCCAGCGGATGCTCCACAGCGGCGTGCTCCCCTCCACCGTGGAACTCATGGACCAGACGACGGTGACCACCGTGGAAGAGTACATGCACCTGGGGCTGCCGGTGGAGGCGGAAGCCCTCCTCCTCATAGAGGTGGACGGCCGTGCCGAGGACGAGGTCCAGCGGGATATGGACGTGGTGGCCGCAACCTGCCGGGCCACCGGGGCCTCCCAGGTGCAGGTGGCCCGGGATGAAGCGGAGCGGGAGAGCCTCTGGCAGGCCCGGCGGGCCGTGGGCCCTTCGGTGGCGCGGCGGGCGCCGGGCGTGCTGGGAGAAGATATCTCCGTGCCCCTGTCGGCCATCCCGGAGACCATCCGCCGCATCCGCGCCCTGCCTCAGCGTTTCGGCCTGCCCATGGTCATCTACGGCCACGCTGGGGATGGCAACCTGCACCCCAACGTCCTCTTTGACCCCCGCAACCCGGACCACCGGGCCCGGGTGGAGGAGGTGGTGCGGGAGGTCTTCCGCATCGCCGTGGACCTGGGCGGCACCCTCTCGGGGGAGCATGGCATCGGCCTCACAAAGCAGCCGTACCTGGAGATGGCCCTGAGCCCGGACGTGCTGGACGCCATGCGCCGGGTGAAGCAGGCACTGGACCCCAAAGGCATCCTGAACCCGGGGAAGATCTTCCCCCGGGTGCAGGCGGTGGGCCTCCCATGACGCGGTCCGCATGGGAGAGGGGATGGGAAAGGGGGTGGTCTATGGCCAGAGACACGGTGAGGTGACCGCGGACGTTCCATGAGGCAGGCTGCACGTCGGAAATCCTGGCAAGTCCAACGCAGGAGGGTGTCACCATGAAGGAGAAGTACACGATTCCTCTGACCAAGATGTCGGTGAAGGACTGGCCCGGGCGCACGGACTCCCAGGGCCTGGTGGGGGCCTTGATGGTCTCCCTGGCCATGATCGGACTCCTCCAGTTCGGCGAGCGGCTGGACACCCTGCTCTTCGGCGGGCTCTTCCCGGTCTCGGGCCGTGTCATCGCCCACATCATGATCGGGCTGGGCACGGCCCTCTACGGCGGCGTGGGTGGCTTCATCGTTTCGGAGATCAACCCCCTCATCGCCACCGCCACAGGGACCAGCCCCATCGCGCCCTTCTGGCTCATCACCAACGGCTCGCAGGTCATCGCCATGCTCCTGGCCGGCCGCATCACCAAGGACGTCATCTCCTGGAAGAACTGCATCCTGTATGCGGCCTTCTGCACCGTGTTCATGATCGTGCTGTACATCCCGCTCCACATCTTCTACTTCCACATGCCCTGGTCCAAACTGATCCCGATGTACAGCTTCCAGGCGGCGGTGGCCCTGCCCTCGTCGGCTGTCCTGGTGCGCGCTTTGCTCCAGGTGGTGAAGAACGCTGGCTTCGTGCGGGAGTAACCGTCATCCTCAGGGTGGCGGGGGCCGAGGAGGTCCCCGCCACCCTTGCGGAGGATCTTTTCCTGAGGGTTCGGCATGACTCGGTTTCTCTACCTGCAAGCGCAAGAGAAGAAATCTTTCCTCACCCAGATGCACCCGATCACGGCCATGGTCCTGGTGGCGGCCATCGTGATCGTGGTCTTCGCCACCCTGAACCTGTACGTCTACGCCGCCCTCTTCCTCCTGCTCCTCGGGGCAGCCTACTTCGGCAAACTGCCCCTGAAGGGCATCCTCACGGTCGTCCTGGTGGTCGCACCCCTGGTCTTCTTCATCACTTTGATCCAAGTCCTCGCGCAGACGCAGGACATCGTCTTCACGTGGTACGTGCTGGGACGGCCCATCACCTTCTCCCGCTACGGCTTCATCCTGGGCCTTCAGGTCGCTTTCCGGGTCATCCTCTTGGCCATGACCATGACCATCTTCTTCATGGCCGTGCACCCGGTGCGCCTGACCAAGGCGCTCTACGACGCGGGGATGAACTTCAAGTACGCCTACGCCTTCAGCCTGGCACTGCGCTTCCTCCCCCTGGTCCTGAGCGACCTGGTGACCATCAACAACGCCCAGAAGTCGCGGGGCTACGACATAGACCGGCAGAACTTCCTCATCCGCACCTTCCGCCTGATGCCCCTGGCCGTGCCCCTCATCCTTTCAGGGCTGCGGCGGGCGGAGACCATCGCCCTGGCCATGGACCTGCGGGGCTTCTGCGCCTACGACAAACGCACCTTCTACATAGACGTCCAGCCCTCCCGCTGGGACCCCATCGTCCGCTGGGGTGCTCTGGCCCTGGCGGTGATCTTCGTGGCGGTGGCCATCTGGTCACCGGCAATCTGAGGATGGAGAGGACGCCTTATGGCCTTCATTGAATTCCGCGATGTGACGTTCCGCTACAGCGGCGCGCCCGAACCGGTGCTCCGGGGCGTCAACGTGGCCATTGACGAAGGGGAGTTCGTTGGCGTCTTCGGCGACGCCAAGAGTACCTTCTGCCTGTGCATCTCAGGGGCCATCCCCCACCTCATCGCCGGGGAAATGCACGGCGATGTCATCGTGGGCGGGATCAAGACCCGCGAGAGCCGCGTCGCGGAACTGGCCCGCATGGTGGGGACCGTGCTCCAGGACCCGGAGAACCAGCTCTTCAACCTCTCGGTGGAAGGGGATGTGGTCTTCGCCCTGGAGAACCTCTGCGTGCCCCGGGAGGAAATGGAAGAGCGCCTGGTGGAAGCCCTGGAACTGGTGCGCATGCTCCCCTACCGCCACCACGTGCCGACGGAACTCTCGGGGGGCCAGAAGCAGCGCGTGGCCATCGCTTCGGTGCTGGTGGCGCGGCCGAAGGTGCTCGTCCTGGACGAGCCGGTGCGGGAACTGGACCCCCTGGGAGGCAACGAAGTCTTTGAGGTCCTGATCCGCATGAAGGAGCAGGGGACGACCATCATCATCGCCGACAACGACCCGGAGCGCATCGCGCCCCTGGCCACCAAGATGCTGCTCATTGAGAACGGACAGGTCCAATGCTTTGAGGAGCCGCGGCGTTTCTACGAACTTGTCCACGATAACCCGCGCCTGCGCCTACCTCAGATCGTGGACCTTTACTTCCGGGTCAAGGACCCCCTGCAATTGCACGACCGGGTCCCTCTGACCGTTGAGGAAGGAGTGGAGACCTTTGGACGCTAGAACGCCTGTCATCCAAGTGGAGAACCTGGTGCACGTCTACCCCACCGGGACCCGGGCCCTCCGCGGGGTGACCCTGACCATCTACAAAGGGGAGAAGGTGGGCATCATCGGCCAGAACGGCTCGGGCAAGACCACCCTGGTCAAGCACTTCAACGGCCTCCTCAAGCCCACGGAAGGCACCGTCCTGGTCCTGGGCCAGGACACCCGTCGCAGCCACGTCTCCCAACTGGCCCGCCGGGTCGGGTACGTGTTCCAGAACCCTGACCACCAACTCTTTTCCAACTCGGTGCGCGAGGAACTGGCCTTCGGCCCCAGGAACGTGGGCATGAGCAAGCAGGAAATAGAAGAGCGGGTCCGCTATGCCGCCGAGTTCATGAAACTGGAACACCTCATGGACGTCCACCCCTACCGCCTCAGCCGCGGCGAGCGGCAGCGGCTGGCCATCGCCTCCGTCCTGGCCATGAACCCGGAGGTGATGATCCTGGACGAGCCCACGGGGGGCGCCAACCGGGAGCAACTCCAGCGCCTGGAGCGGCTGGTGGACGAACTCCACAACGCCGGGAAGACCATCATCCTCATCACCCACGACATGAACGTCCTGGGGGAGACGTGCGAGCGGACCATCGTCATGTGGGATGGCCAGATCCTCTTGGACGGGAGCACCCGGGACGTGCTGCGCGAGGAGGAGAAACTGGCCCAGACCTTCCTGACGCCCCCGCCGGTGGCCCGCCTGAGCCTGCGGGCGGGCTGGCCCCAACTGATGCTGACGGTGGACGAGGCTGAGCGCTACCTCCTGGAGAGGGGGAAGAAGGGATGACCCCCGGCCCCTTTGACCTCCTGGTGCGCGGCGGCCTGGTGGTGATGCCGCAGGGGATCTCTCGCCGCGATGTGGCCGTGCAGGGGGAGAAGATCGCCGCGGTGGAGGTGGACCTCCCCCCGGACTCCGCCCGGCAGGTGGTGGACGCCACGGGGAAGTTCGTCCTGCCAGGGGTGGTGGACGTCCACACCCACCCCCTCTACGAAGACGACTTCCAGTGGACGGCCATTACCGCCGCCTGGGGAGGGACCACCACCCTGGTGCACTACGCCTACGCCTTCCCCGGGATGACGGTGCCGGAGGCCATTGAGCATGCCATCGCCGAGGGCAGCCGGGCTTCCTGCTTGGACTTCGCCCTCCACGTGGGCCTCTTCCAGGTGGAGCGGCAGTACCAGGAGATCCCCGAGGCCTTCCGCCTGGGCGTGCGCACCTTCAAGATGTTCATGACCTACGCCAAACTGGGACGCATGACCTCGGACTACTACCTGGCCGCGGCCATGGACCTCATCGCCGCCCACGGGGGCATGGCTATGATCCACGCCGAAAACGGCCTGGCCACCGACTACCTGGAGGACAAGTTCAACCGCCTGGGCGTGCCGGCCATCCAGGCCTTCGGCCGCATGCGCCCAGCGGTGCTGGAGGCCGAGGCCATCCACCGCGCCATCGCCATCGCCCAGGTCTGTGGGTGCCCGGTCTACTTCCCCCACGTCAGCGCGGGCCTGTGCCTGGAGCCGATCCGCCGGGCCCAGGCGGCTGGCCTCCCCGTCTACGCCGAGACCTGCCCCCAGTACCTGACCCTCACCGAGGAAGACCTCTTCCGCTGGGGGCCGCTGGCCAAGATCGCCCCGCCCCTGCGCACCGCGGCGGACAACGAGGCCCTGTGGCAGGGCATCCGCGATGGCACCATCCAGGTGGTGGCGAGCGACCACGCCCCCAAGGCCAAGACGCGGGAGACCGACTTCTTTGAGGCCGCTTACGGCTCCCCCCAGGCAGAGACCCTCCTCACTGTGACCTACGACGCCGGCGTCAATGGCGGGAAGATCACCCTGCCCCGCCTGGTGGAGGTGCTCTGCGAGGCACCGGCGCGGCTTCTGGGCCTCTACCCCCGCAAGGGCTCCCTGGAGCCCGGCGCGGACGCCGACCTGGTCCTCTTTGACCCCTCCCAAATGCACGTGCTGCGAGGGGAGACACAGCACAGCCGCGCCGGGTACACCCTCTACGAGGGGCGCACTTGCCTGGGCAAGCCGTGGATGACCTTCCAGCGGGGCCGTCCTGTCCTGGTGGATGGAGAACTGGTGGCCCGTCCAGGCGATGGGCGCTACCTGCGCCTCGTGTGAAAGAAGCCCCCTGTCCGAGCGCGGGGCCCCCCTGCTTTCCGGCGGCCAGGACGGGGTGCTCCGCGCTTGGGGACCGGCGGGAAGGGAGGATGCGATGGATGAGAAAGGGGCCCCCCTTTGGGGCCGGCTGCGGGACCTTGCCCCCCGCTACAGGGAGGACATGGTCCGTTTCTGCCAGCGCCTGATCCAGACCCCCAGCCTCTCCGGGCAGGAGGGGGCTGTGGTGGACCTGGTGGCCCAGGAGATGGCATCCCTGGGGTTTGACGAGGTCTCCGTGGACCCCGTGGGCAACGTCGTGGGCAGGGTGCAGGGCGAGGGCGGGCCTTCGGTCATGTTCAACTGCCACGTGGACCACGTGGCCCCTGGGGACGAGAGCCGGTGGCCCTTCCCCCCGTACTCCGGGGCGCTGCACGACGGGTGCATCTGGGGGGTGGGGGCCAGCGACACGAAGGGTGCCCTGGCCGCCCAGGTCTACGCCGTGGCCGCCCTGCGTCGTGCTGGGTTCGCGCTGCCGGGCGATGTCTACGTGGTGGGCGTGGTGCAGGAGGAGGTGAACGGCCTGGGCACGCGCAACCTCCTGCGGCACCTGCGGACGGACGCGGTGGTCCTGGGCGAGGCCACGGCGAACCAGATCGCCCGTGGCCACCGCGGGCGTGGGGAGGTGGTGGTGCGCATCCGGGGGCGGGCGGCCCACGCCAGCGCGCCGGAACGGGGCGTGAACCCGCACCAGGTAGCGGCCCGCTTCCTCCTCGCTCTGGAGCGCTTCTCCCTGCCGACCCATCCCGAACTGGGGGCTTCCACCCTCACTCCCACCCTCTATCGCACCGACCAGGTCAGCGGCAACGTCATCCCCGGCGAGGTGGAACTGCACCTGGACTGGCGCGTCGTGCCCGGGATGGACGTGGAAGCCTTCCTGGCCCGCCTGCAGGCCCTGGCCGACGAATGCCGGATCCCGGGGAGCGAGGTGGAAGTGGGCCTGATGCAGCGCCACCTGCGCTCCTACAAGGGGCACGAGCAGACCATTGCCGCGTTGACCATGCCTTTCCTCCTGCCGGAGGACCACGCCCTGGTGCGGGGGAGCCAGGCCATCCTCTCCCAGGCCCTGGGGCGGGAGGTCCGGGTGGGCTTCTGGCGCTTCACCACCGATGGAGGGCACTTCATGGGCGCGGGCATCCCCACCATCGGCTTCTCCCCCTGCGAAGAGCACCTGGCCCACACCACAGAGGACCGGGTCAGCGTGGCCCTGATGGAGGAGGGCATGGTGGGCTACATGGCCCTGGCCCTGCGCCTCGGCCTGAGCCTGCAGGCCGGGTAGGGGGATCTCACACGGATAGGCAAGATGGACCAGGAGTTCCAGACCGTCCACCCTCACGCGCTGCACACGCTGGTGACCGAGGTCCTGCAGGCCCTGGGCGTGCGGGAGGAGGATGCCCGCGTCACCGCCGATGTCCTCGTCGCCGCGGACCTGCGGGGGGTTGATTCCCACGGGGTGGCCAACCTGTGGCGCTACGTCAAGGGCCTGCGGGAAGGGTGGATCAACCCCCGGCCCACCTACCGCGTCCTTTCGGAGACGCCGGCCCTCCTCCGCCTGGATGCAGACGCGGGGCTGGGCCAGCCGGCGGGGGTCTACGCCATGCGGCGAGCCATGGAGAAGGCGGAGGCCATCGGTGTGGGCGTGGCTGTGGTGCGCAACTCCAACCACTACGGCATCGCTGGCTACTACGCCATGATGGCCCTGGAGCGCCAGATGATCGGCGTGGCCCTCACCAACGCCGGGGTTCTCGTGGTCCCCACCTTCGGCCGGCAGGCGATGCTGGGCACCAACCCCATCGCCGTGGCCGCGCCTGCAGGGGAGGAGCGCCCCTTCGTCCTGGACATGGCCACCTCCGTCGTCCCCCAGGGGAAGATCGCCACCTACGACCGCCTGGGCAAGCCCATCCCCCTGGGCTGGGCCCTGGACGAACGGGGCCTCCCCACCACCGACACGCACCGGGTCCTCGTGAACCTGGCGGAGCGCCGCGGCGGGGGTCTCCTGCCCCTGGGGGGCGAAGGGGAACTCTTCGGCGGTCACAAGGGGTACGGCCTGGCCCTCATGGTGGACATCCTCAGCGCTGTCCTCTCCGGCGCGGCCTACGCCGACACCATCTACCCCAGGACGCCGGACGGCAAGCCCCTTCCCGCCAACACGGGGCACTTCATGATGGCCCTGGACGTCCGCCAGTTCCGACCCCTGGAGGAGTTCCAGGCGGATATGGACGACCTGATCCGGCGGCTGAAGCGCTCGGAGAAGGCCGAAGGCCAGACCCGCATCTATATCCACGGCGAGAAGGAGTTTGAGGTGGAGGAAGTGCGCCGCCGGGAGGGGATCCCCCTCCACCGCCGCGTGGTGGAGGACCTGCGCGCCATGGCCGCTTCTCTGGGGGTGTCCGTGCCCTTCTGAGTTGAAGCAGCCGGGCCTGTCCTGTCACCGCCCTGGCACCAGGCGGTAGAGCACCCCCTCCGGGATGGGGACGAAGTCCTTCTCAATGGCTGCCAGGTCGTAGTAGGGGTGCAGGTCAGCCAGGTAGCAGGGCCGGTCCTGGCAGGCCCGCCGCAGGAAGGCCGCCTGGGGCTCCTGGAGGTCTCCCGTGCCCACCACGAGCACGTCGGGGCGCATCCCCTCCACCTCCTTCAAGTACTCCAGAGGGGCCTGGAGCGTCCAGTCGGCCAGGATGAGGGCCTCTGGCGCTGCCGCCTCCAGCGCGGCCTCGCCGTAGGCCCGCGCCCCCCAGGCATCGGCCTTGGGGGGCCAGAGGAAGAACCGCCACGGATCGCGCCCCGGGATGGCCCGCACCTGGAGCGGCACAAGGGGCCAGCGGGCCGCGGCCTGGGGGGCGAGCCAGTAGGTCCCCACCGGCAGCGCCAGGCAGAGGGCGAGGAGGATCGCCCTCCTCGCCTGGCCCCCTGACCACCTCTCCGCCAGGACCTCGTACCCCAGCCCGCACCAGAGGGCCACCGGCAAGTAGGCCGGCAGGAAGAAGGCGTACTGATCCGGCACGTGGTGGCGCAGTGCCAGGACCCAGGGGACGGCCCACACCAGCCCCCAGGCTACAGCCCGGCGGGGGGCCCGACGCCAGGCAGCCGCAGCCCCCGCCACCGCCAGGAGGCCGGTGAGGGGGAACTGGTAGGCCAGGTACCCCAGGGCGAGGGCCAGGTCCCGGGGGCGCACCTGCCAGGCCTCCGGGCACAGGAGGCCCCGCACCACCTCCGGGAGGGGCCCGTAGACCCGCTCTGGTGGGGTCCAGGCCCACAGGAAGCCCAGGGGGAGGAGCCCCAGCCCCGCCCCGGCCGCAAACGCGGCCGCGTCCCGCCCGCGGCCGCGCTCCGCCCAGAGCCACGCGAGGAGCCCCGGCAGGAGCGCCGCAAGGAGCAGATGGTTCGCCAGGCCCAGCCCCCACAGGAACCCTGCCAGGCCCCAACGCAGGGGCCTCCGCTGCATCAGGCCCGCGGGCAGGGCCAGGAGGACGGCGGCCCAGAACCAGAGGAGAAGGGTGTACACCTCGGCCTGGACGGCGTGCAGCCAGAAGGTGTGGGAGAGGCCCAGCATCCCCGCCGCGGCCGCGCTGCCCCAGGGAGAAGCCCCTTCCCGCCGCGCCAGGAGGTAGACGAGGGGCAGCGTCGCAGCCCCGGCCAGCGCCGCGAGGAAGTTGGCCCGCCAGGCCACGTCGCCCCAGGGGAGGCGCGTGAAGGCATGGGCCAGGACGACCCAAAGGGGGTGGCCCAGGGCACCGCCCCGCACCTCCAGGAGGGCCGCCTGGCGCTGCAGGCCGGCGCTGTCGCCCCAGAGGACGGTGGGGGCCAGCGTCCCTGCATATAGCGCAAGGCCCAAGGCCATGAGCATGCCAGCAGCCCACCGGTCGGGGGAGCGCCGGGAGGTCCGGTCCATCGGCTACTCCACCTCGCCAGGCGCACGCCGCCGGAAGAGGCCCCGCACCTCCGGGTCGCCCGGCTCCACCACGTAGACGTAGGCCGCCCGGAAGCGGGGGTCGGCGAGGAGGAGGTCCGTGCCCGTCCAGTTGGTACGGGCCGTGCCGGCCCGCGGGTCCCCCTCCAGGATGTTCACTTGCACCCAGGCTGGCTCCTGGGCCAGGACGTAGTCCACGTCCCAGCGGCCGAAGCCGTTGCCCCGGGCGAGGAGCCCTCCGGGGAACTGCACGGGCAGGTGTGCGACGTGGGCGTCGGTGAGGCCGACCATGTCCACCACGCGCGTATCCAGGGGGAGGAAGTAGGCGATATGGCCGGCATCGGTGAGGGCCACCACGTCACCTGGCCGCACGTGGTCCCGCAGGTAGCGGGCCTGGGCGGTGGGCGGCGGGACCCAGGGGCCGGCCCCCACCCCCTGCACGAGCCGCAGGTCGGCCGTCTGCAGGAGGAAGAGGGCCGCCGTCCCCGCAAGCACCGCCGTGGACCAACGCCTCGCGCGGAGCCCGCCCAGCGCGAGGGCCAACCGGGCCGCACCGGCCACGACCAGCGCGTGCATCAGGGGCAGGACGTGCACCCCCAGTCGCCCCAGGGGCATCCAATCCCCGCCGCCAAGCCAGGTGAGGAAGAGGTATGCCCCGGCCCAGAGGGCCACTCGCCGTGCCGTCCCTCCCCCGGAGGAAGCCAGGAAGACCGCGGCCGGCAGCCCCAGGGCGAAGGCCAGGCCGCCGTGCAGCGTCACCAACTGGTAGAGATAGTAGGTGCCCTCCAGGAAGGCCCGGGGATGCAGGCCCCAGGACTTGACGTAGACCGTGTTGGGGAAGGGATAGCCGTAAGTGGTCCAGCGCCAGGCCAGGTAGGGCCCGAAGGTGCAGGCGAAAGCAGCGGTCCACGCCCAGGACCGACGGGACGGGACCTGCCTCCGCTGGACCCAGCACCAGGCCTGCTCGCCCAGGGCCAGGAGGAAGAAGAGAGCCCCCTCCGGCCGGGTCATGGCTGCCAGGGCCAGGAGGAACGCGGACCAGGGCAGGGCCCGCCCCTCTTGCTGCTCCCCGGCCAGCCGCCAGGCCCCCAGGGTGACCAGGAGCGCGAAGAGGGGAGCCTCCAGGCCCCCCACGGCCCAGGCAGCGAAAGCCGGGTTGCACCCCAGGAGGACCACGGCCCACCCGGCCCACGCTTCCGGCAGCCCTTCCTCCCGCAGGAGGTGCCGGGCGAGGGCCCAGCCGGCCACCAGTGCCCCTGCCCCCACAGCGATACCCAGGGCCTTGGCCGCGAGGACCAGGTCCATGCCCGCGGCTGCCGCTGGCAGCAGGAGCACAAGCCACAGGAAGTTGGAATACCCTTCTACCCGCTCGCTGACGTTGTAGACCCAGCCCTGGCCCTGCACCGCCTGGCGCACATAACGGAAGCCGATGTACGCGTCGTCCACCAGAAAGCCGTGCAGGGCCCACACCCCCATCCCGAAGGCCAGGAGCCCCAGGAGGAGCAGGGCGCCCCCCTGCCGGCCCCTCATAGGGCCGCCTCGTGGTACACGGTGAGGGTCGCCCGGGCGGTGCGCTCCCAGGTGAAGGCCGTAGCCCGCTCCGCCCCCTTCTCCGCGAGCGTGCACCGCGCCGGGGCATCCCGCAGGAGGTCCCCGATGACCTGGGCCATCTCCTCCACATCCAGCGGGTCAAAGAGAGCGGCGCTGTCGTCCACCAGTTCCCGCAGGGCGGGGGTGTGGGCACAGGCTACGGGCGTGCCGCAGGCCATGGCTTCCAGGACCGGCAGGCCGAACCCCTCGTAGAGGGAGGGGAAGACGAAGAGGTCCGCCCCGGTATAGAGGGCCGGTAAGGATTCTTCGGCCACAGGGCCCAGCCAGCGCACCGCCTGCCCCAGGCCGAGCGCGTCCGCCCGCTCCCGCGCTTCGGGATAGCGGGGGTCCTCCGGGCCGGCGATGACCAGGACCGGGCGCCCGTCCGTCCCGGGCCACGTCCGCATGACCCGGGCCCAGGCTTCCACCAGGCGGGTCAGGTTCTTGTGGGGCTTGTTGGTCCCCAGGTACAGGGCGTACGGGCGGCGCAGGTCCAGGCGGGCCAGGACGGCCTGGACTTCCGCCCCGTCCAGGGGGCAGAACTCCCGGGCCGCCGCCAGGGGGATGACGGAGGTACGGTGCAGAGGCACGCCGTAGTGCTGGTACAAGTCCACGGCGCTGGCGAGGCTCGGGGCGATCACCCGGTGGGCCGTCCACAGGCTCAGGCGGAGGCTCACCTCAAAGGCGAGACGCGCCTTGCGGGAGGGGAGGTACTCTGGATAGAGGTGAGGGATGATGTCAAAGACCGTCACCACCGTGGGACACGGCAGCCAGTAGGGTCGGACGTAGTAGGGAGCGTGGAAGGACCCGAGGCTGAGACGGCGCACTTGCCCGGGCACGCGCACCTGCTCCTGCCAGGAGCGGACGGGGGAGGAACAGGCCACCCATTCCACCTGGGGGACTCCCTGAAGCGCCTCCAGGTTATGGCGCGTGTTCGGCGCCGAAGGGTCGTGGAGCACCACCAGGGTATCGTCGCCCTCCAGGAGGGGCGGCATGGTCCGCACCAAGTTGTACACGTATCGCCCAATGCCTGGATACAGGTCTTGGATGGTCCGGGCATCCAGTCCGAAACGCATGCAGTTCACCTCCCTTGTTGTGAGTGGCAGTTCTATCCTCTGTTGCACGCCAGTGCCGCTGGTCGGGCGACGCACGTGTCGCCCCATGGGCATCCACGCAAGGTAGGGGGAGGCCTCGTGCCTGCCCCGACCTCTCTCCTACCCCCTGGCCCCCTTTGGGGGATGGAGAGAGGTCTGCCGACGCCCTTTTCGTGCCGCGCTCTGAATCCCGCCGAGGACCTCCCTATACACGTCCTCCACGAGGCAGGCCACGGCCCCGGCCGAGAAGTGCGCCAGGACCCGCGCCCGGCCGGCGCGGCCCAGGGCCTCCCGCCAGGGGCGGTCGCGGGCCAGGCGCGTCGCCGCTTGGGCCAGGGCCCCCACATCCCCCGGGGGCACGAGGAGGCCGGTCTCCCCATCCACCACGACCTCCGGCACGCCGCCATCGGCGTAGGCCACGACAGGCCGCTCCATGGCCATGGCCTCCAGAAGCACCCGCCCGAAGGGCTCGGCTCTGGCCGTATGCACCAGGAAGTCCAGAGCAGCCATCGCCGTGGGCATCTCGTCGGCAGGAAGCGCGCCGGCGAAGCAAACGCGCTTCCCCAGCATCTCCCGGGCGCGGGATTTCAGGTCGTCCACATACTCTGTGTACCGGGGGTTGGCAGCCTCCCCCACCACAACGAAGCGCACCTCCGGGCATTCCTGGGCCACCTGCTCCGCCATCTCCAGGAAGTGCTCCGCCTGCTTCCAGGGGGCCAGCCAGCCCACAGTGCCCACCAGGACCTCGTCTGGTCCCACACCCCACCGCTCCCGCAGGGCCTGGGGCTGGACCCGCGCCGGGTCAAACCGTGCCAGGTCCAGGCCGTTGGGCACGAGGCGCACCTTGGGCGCCGCGGCGCGGGGAAGGGCCCGGGCCGTGGCTTGGGAGACACAGAGGATGCCCTGGGCGGCGCGGCTCAGAAGGTGCACGAGGAACCACTCGTCCGGGCGGTGCATGTCGTGCACGTCGTGCACGTGCCAGACCAGGGGGATGCCGGCCCACCGGGAGGCCCAGGCGGCGTAGGCGGCGGCCCGGAAGACGTTCGCGTGGAGGAGGTCCGCCCCGAAATCCCGGGCCACCAGCGCTAGGGTCTCAGCACCCCGGACCAGAGCCGGGGCCACGGTCCAGGGGGCCCGCCAGCCGCGGAGTTGCCCCAGAGGGACCTCCGCCACCGGGAGCCCGGCCTCCCGCGCCGCCCGGGCCAGGGGCGTGCCGGGGTTGCAGGCCAGACACGGTTCCACGCGCGTCCGGTCCAGGTGCCGGAGGAACAGGAGCAGGTTCTGCTCCGCCCCACCCATGAGGTCCGCGTGGTCCACGTAGAGGACGCGCCAGGGCATCCCGCTACCCTCCGTACAGGTCCCACCCCTGGGCCAGGACAAGGGGGGCCCAGAGGGGCCGGTGGCCTCGCCGGCCGTCCAGGTGCTCCGCCACGACGTCCCGCAGGGGGCCGCGCAGCCAGACCGCCCCTGGAGGGTCAAAGGCGCGTTTGGGGCGGGATAGCGTCCTCCGATGGACCACGCCGCATATACCACACATCCTTTGGGATGCTACCCTCCTGCGCGCTCGCCTACCTCGCGCCACACTTCCCGGTAGATGTTGGCCGTGGCCGCGGCTGTGCGGGCCCAGGTGAAGGCCGCCGCCCGCCGGAGCCCCGCTTCCCGAAGCCTCCCCCGCAGGGTTTCGTCCTCCAGCATGTCCAGGATGGCCCGGGCCAGGGCCGCTGGCTCCCTGGGGTCCACCAGGAGCGCAGCATCCCCCGCCACCTCGGGCAGGGAGGCCAGGTTGGAGCAGACGACCGGCGTGCCGCAGGCCATGGCCTCCAGCACCGGCAACCCAAACCCCTCGTAAAGGGAGGGGAACACGAAGCAGTCCGCCAGGTTGTACAGGGCCGGGAGGTCCTCCCCTGGCACGGTCCCGAGCCAGTGCACCCAGCCCTCCAGCCCCAACTCCGTGGTGAGGGCCCGTTCAGCTTTCCCCGGCGTGGCCCCCACCTGGACGAGGTGTACGCCCTCCGCCCCTGCGCCGCGCACAAGAGCCACCGCCCGCAGGAGGCCTGGCAGATTCTTGCGGGGAGAGGCGAGGCCCACGTGCAGGAGGAGCCGCCCGTTCGGGAGACCGTAGCGCGCCCGCACCGCTTCCAGGTGCGTCCGATCGTCCAGAGGGCGGAAGGCCGAGGCGACGCCGCAGGGGACCACGGCAACCCGCTGCGGGGGGTAGTCCGTCCAGCGGAGGAGTTCGTCGCGGGTGAAGCGGGAGTCGGCGATGAGGCGCGCCGCCTTCAGCGCCCCCTGCAGGGCCCACCGCCACAGCCGCGCCGAGAGGCCCCAGCGCCCCGCTGGCTCCCCTGCGCCCAACAGGGCGAGGTCGTGCACTGTGACCACTGTGCGCCGCGGGTCCAGGGCATGCACCAGGTGCCCGTAACTGTGGTCCACGACGTGGTTGACCTCGCCCTGGCGGAGGTGGGCGTGGAGGGGATAGACCGCTGTTCGGGCGACCAGGGTGCAGATCCTTTCTGCCCACCCGGCCCTTGCCAGGGCCAGGGCAGGTCCCTTGACCGGGACGACCTGGACCTCCTGGTCGCCGTTCTCCCGGAACCCGATCAGGAGTCCGTCGGCGTAGGTTTCCATGCTGGGCCAGCCCTCCTGGGGCAGGTCGCGGAAGAGGTGGACGCGTATGGACAACTGCCTCGCCCTCCCTCAGCCTCTGCCTGCTGGCGGACCGCCAGCGTCCTGGGCCTCGCTGAGGAGGCGGTTGACCAGTTCCTCCAGGCGGTCCAGGTCCACAGGCTTGGAGAGATAGGGCTTGCGGCTTTCCTCCAGGAACCGGCGCGTTTTCCCGGAGACGGTGTCGCCGGTGATGAAGAGGATGCGCTCTGCTAACTCCGGATGGGTGGCCTTCAGGGCCTCGTAGAACTCCACGCCATCCATGCCGGGCATCTTCACGTCGGAGACCACCAGGTCAAAGGGCTCGGCGCGCAGGCGTTGGAGGGCCTCCTGCCCCTCGGTGGCGACCTCCACCTGGTGGCCCAGGTCCCCCAGGGCGCGGGCGTACAGTTCCGCCACCGTGTGCTCGTCCTCTACGACGAGGATGCGCGCCGGCCTCGGAGGAGGTTCTCGGCGGGCCGCTTCTGGGGTCTCTTCCTCGCCCGGCTCCTGGGGCACCACGGGCAGTTCCACGTAGAAGGTGCACCCCTTGCGGGGCGGCGGGTTGTTCTCCGCCCAGATCTGCCCTCCATGTTCGGCCACGTACCCGTAGGCGATGGAAAGGCCCAGCCCTGTGCCCTTCCCCACCTCTTTGGTGGTGAAGAAGGGGTCGAAGATGCGGGGGAGGACGGTGGCGGGGATGCCAGGGCCGTCGTCCTCAAACTCCACCAGGATGGAGCCCCCCGCTCCGCCCGGGCCAGAGGGGGCTTCGCGGAACCGGGTCCGCACAACGAGCCGCCCGCCCCCCTGGCCTTCCAGGGCCTGTTCCGCATTCAGGATGATGTTGAGGAAGACCTGCTGCATCTGCTGGGGGTCGGCCATGGTGTGGGGGAGGTCTGGGTCGTAGTCCTTGACCACTGTGATGTTGGAGACCTGCATCTCGTAGGCCCGCAGGGCCAGGGTGCGCTCCAGGAGGTCGTTCAGATGGATCCAGCGTTTGGCTGGAGGTTGCTCGCGGGCGAAGTCCAGCAGGTTGCGGACGATGCGCGCGGCGCGGGTGGCCTGGCTCGCGATCCGCTCCAGGTGGTGGCGCGCATCCTCATCCAGGGAAGCCCGTCTCATGAGCATCTGGGCGTATCCCAGCACGGACGTGAGGGGGTTGTTCAGTTCGTGCGCCACCCCGGAGACCAGTTGCCCGATGGCCGAGAGTTTCTCCGCCTGGATGAGGCGGGCCTGGGCGCGGTGCAGTTCTTCCATCTGCATCCGCAGCTGGTCGTAGAGGCGCGCGTTCTCAATGGCTGCGGCGGCCTGGCTTGCGAACCCCAGGAGGAGGGCGGAGTGTTCGGCGGTGTAGAAGCCAGGCGTGGGGTGGAACACAGCCAGTTGGCCGATGATGCGGCCCCGGGTGATGAGGGGCGCGCCTATCCAGGCATGGGTCTCGGGGAGCCCGGGCACGTCTTCCCAGCGGGGGTCCTGGGCCACATCGGCGATCACCACCGGCTGCTGGCTCCTTTCCATTTCCTGGTAGATGAGGTTGCGGTCCGCCCGCAGGCGGAATGTCGGGATGGCCCCGCTTGTGTGGCCCCGTGCGGCCACCACGCGCAGGGTAGGCGTGCCCTCCTCCCGCAGGAGGACGAGGGCGGTGCGGTAAGGGATGACCCATTCCAATTGCTGGAGGACCAGTTCCAGCACCTGGTCCAGGTCCAACGTGGAGCCCAGGGCGGCGCTCGCGGCCAGGAGGGTATTGGCCACACGACGGCCCGTCTGCTCCTTCTCGTACAGCAGTGCGTTCTCTATGGCCACAGCTGTCTGGGCGGCCGCCAACTGCAGGGCCTCCAGGTCCTCCTCCGAGAAGTCCGGACGCTCCGTGCCCACCAGGATGGAGCCGGCCAGGAGCCCCTTGCTGCGGATGGGCACGGCGCAGAAGGCGCGGCTGCGGTACAGTCGCTGCACCCTGGCCGCTTTCTCCGCTGGGATCACCGGCGAGACAAAGTCGGCGAGGGACGCGCTGATGCGGGGGCGGCCGTCCAGGAGGAGGGCCTGTTCTGGCTTGGCCTCCAGGTTCAGGGGGAAGAGCATCTCCGTAGGGTCCGCACCCACGATGCGGAGGGCCTGGACCCAGACCGGTCCCCGTGGATACACGGCGGCCGGGCGGAAAGCACGCGCTTCGGGCAGGTAGCGGGAGACGACGGCCAACTGGTACCCCAACTGGGTCACCGCCCCTTCGGCCACCACGTCCAGCACTTCCTGGGGGTCCAGGGTGCTGCTCATGGCCTGGGTGATGGCCTGGAGGTTGCGCAACTGGCTGCTGAGACGGGCCTGGGCCTCGGCCTGGGCCTCCACCCGGTGGTAGAGGGCAGCGTTCTCCATGGCCACCGCAACCTGCTGGACGATGGCTTCCAGGAGGCGCAGGTGCTCCTCCTGGAAGTACCCCGGGGCGGTATGGGTCACGCTGAGGGCACCGGTAGTGCGCCCCTCTATGACCAGGGGTACGCAGATGGCGGAACGGACGTCGCGGTCCAGTTCCTCCACATAGAGCCAGCGTGGGTCCAGGGAGATATCGGGGACGAGGGCGGGCTTGCCGAACTCCACGACCCACCCCACGAGCCCCTCCCCCAGGCGGAGGTTGAGGTGCCGGTCCACCACCTCCGCTGGGAGCTGCACCCCCGAGGCGGCCTTGAGGTGCAACCGCCGGGTTTCGGGGTCCAGGAGGAAGAAGGAAGCGGAGTGGGCGTCCAGGGCGGCGGTCACCCAGGCCACGGTCCTGGAGAGGATTTCTGGTACCTCCAGGCTGCTGCTGACCTCGCGTGCCACCTCGTACAGGAGCCCCAGGCGGCGTCGCTCGGCCATGAGCGCGGTGTAGGACCAGGAATGTTCCACTGCCGCGGCGGCCTGGTTGGCCAGCATCTCCAGGATGGGCACGGTGTCCTCGCCGAAGGCCTGGGGCTCCGTAGAGGCGATGTTCAGCACGCCCCAGGTTGCGCCCGAACGCCCCAGGGGGAGGGCGACGAGGCTGTAGCAGCCCAGTTCCCGCAGGGCGGTCTGCCAGGGGGAGGTGACGGGCAGAGACCGGCGGTCGTGCCAGACGCTGGTTCTCTGGGTGAGGAGGGCCGCCCCACTGGGCCCAGTGATGGCCTCGTCCTCGTCCAGACGGATGAGGGCCAGCGGTGGCCCCGCCGGGCCGCATCCGGCATGGGCCGCCAACCTGGCCCCTGACGCCCCCTTCTCCTTCACCACCACCCAGGCCATCCTGTAGCCCACCTGGTCCACCAACGTGCGGCACAGGAGGTCCAGCACCTGGTCGGCATGGAGGCCGACAGCGATGCGTCCGCTGGTCTCCGCCAGCCGCCGGAGGACCGCTGTCCGTCGGAGGCGCTCTTCGGAGCGCCAGTGCACGGTTTCCAGCGCGGCGGAGACCTGGCGCGCCAGGAGGACCGCCCCTGGCAGGTCTTCTGGGGCTGCCCGGTCGGAAAGGAGCAGGAGCGCGCCCACGACACGTCCGCTTCCCAGGGTCAGGGGAGCCAGGAGCGCCCTGCGCTGGCCCGTGTGGGCGAGGAGCCCCAGGAAGGGGTGGTCAGGGACGCCTTCTCCGAAGAGGCGGTCCAGGTAGGCGGCCTGGCCCGCCTGGGCCTCGCGGAATGCCTCGGGGAGCCGGGCCAGAGGGAAGGAGAGCTCCAGCGACCGAAGCCCAGCCCGGCTCTGGATGCGCTCCAGGCCGCCCGGCTCGGAAGAGGCGACATGGCGCAACGTGGCGTGGAGGAGGTCCTCGCTGAAGGAGAGGATGAAGGTCCAGAAGCCCAGGCGCGCACACTCCGCGCCCACCGTGGTGAAGATCTCCCCCTCAGTGACGGCGCGCTGGAGGGCGATGGCCGTGGCATTGAGGATCTCCATCTCCTGGACGCGGCGGGCCTGGACCACGGGGGCCACAGAAGCCTGGCGGAGCCATCTGGCAAGGTCCAGGAACCCCAGGGCCAGGAGCAACGGGGCCAGAAGGGAGGCAAGGGACATCCCTGCTGCCGCTGGCCAGGCAGCCCCCTGTCCGGGGAACAGGCCGGCATTGGCCGTCCCCACGCCTACGGCCAGCACGACTCCGGCGGCGAGCAGGGCCCATCCGCGCCACCGGTGGGTCGTCCAGGCGGCCCAGAGGGCCACCGCAATCGCGCTGAGGACGGCCAGCGCTGAGGCGATAAGGGCAGGTTGTGACCAATCGTCCATCGTCGGGAATCCGACGTCTCCCGCACCCCTGAAGGCGCTGAGCCCGCAAGGCCAGCCTGTGGGGCACTTCCGTACCTATCCTAATTATACCGGATGCGGGGGAGACGGTCAATGCAGCGCGTGCCCTGTTGCAGGGCAGTCTCGTTGAGAAGGCTATGACCGCTCTTGCTGGCGCAGAGGCACGCCGGGAGGCGTGCCCTACGGTCAGGTTGAGAAGGTTGAGCGGGTTGTGGGAAGGCATGACCGCTCTTGCTGGCGCAGAGGCACGCCAGGAGGCGTGCCCTACGGTCTACGGTCTGTTGCAGGGTGGTCTCGTTGAAGGCTTAACCGCCTCCCGACCTGCCAGGGGTAGGCATGACCGGCGTACGGCCTGCTTCTGTGCCCCCGGTGGTGGGCCCCTACCGCAGGAGGACGCCGCAGATGGAGACCCAGGACCCCCCTTGGGCGTCGGCAGGGCAGCGATCGTACCCCACCTGGACGCCCCTGGCGTCGCCCAGGAGGCGCAGGGCAAGGTAGATGGGCGGCAGGCCGCAGATGCGCCGCCGGTCCCCCTCCGCCTGGATGGTGCGGAAGAAGGCCTCGGCATCGCCAGCCACCACCGTGGCCAGCAGGGCCTGGTCCGCGGCCTGCAGTTCGGCGCGGGCGGCCAGGTCCAGGGGGCGGGGGTCCCCGAAGGCCGGGCCCACGTGGGCCAGGTCTGCCGCCGCCACGACCAGGGTGCGGCGCGTCGCCATGACCTCCCGCAGGACCTCCACGCAGGCTACGAAGGGGGGATGGGTGGCTGGGTCTGCCTGCCCTTCCACGAAGGGGTCAAAGGAACCGCAGAGGATGGGGACCAAGGGGACAGGCCGTCCGTCCAGGATGTAATGCAGCCAGACGGCTGCCAGTTCCACAGAGTGCTCCATCCGGTGGTGCAGTTCGTCCTCAAAGGCTGTCTCGGGGCCGATGGCCTCGGCCAGGGCATGGACCACATCCCGTTCGGTGGGCAACACGCCGAAGGGGGTGGCGTAGTGCTGGGAAGTCAGGGTCAGGCGGCCGGGCGCGCCCTGGTGGTCCGTGCCGAAGATGACCACCAGGTCCACCTGCTCCAGCGTTGGGGCAGCCAGGCTCCACACACGGGCGTAGACAGAACCGCCCCGCGCGTAGTCAATGTGGGGGCTCACGAGACCGCGGGAGGGCCCCTGGACCTCTTCCCCCTCTGGCAGGTCCACCCCTTCCACGAACCCCCGCAGGAGGGCACGCAGCGCCTCCGGGTCTTCGGGGTAGGAGGCCCCTGCAGAAGCCGGGGGACGGCAGGGAGCGGTGCGGTAGGCCTGGAGCGCGGCCTCCTTTGCCTCCTCAAACCGTTCTCCCTCCAGGAGGAGGGCTTCGTCCAGGCGCTGGATGACCTGGGCCAGGCTTGCCTCCGAGAGGAGCATGCCGGTCCGCACAGCCAGGGCAGCGCGGAGCGCTGGCAGGTCCCGCGTGCCGTCGCACAGGGCCAGGAGGGGCCCCCAGGAGGCCGGCACCACCACGTGGCCTGGGGCCAGGCCCAGGGGATCCCTGAGGAGGATGCTCTCCTGCCCCTGGTGCACGATGGGACGGGCTTCCAAAGGCCTCAGTTTCGGCTTCACGGGTGTCCCCCCGAAAGAGATGGCAGGCGGGGATAACCTTACCCCAAAGCGCCGCAGGAGGCAAACGCGCGGGGGCAGAGGGCGTCTTGTCCAAACCTTTCCTTTCTGCTATACTTCCGGCCATGAACGTGGCCATCGTGCACGATTGGCTCAACCAGAAGGGGGGTGCAGAGCGGGTCCTGGAGGCGTTGAAGGAGGTCTTCCCCGAGGCGCCGGTCTTCACGTCCATCTACTGGGCCGAAGGGATGCCCGCCGCCTACCGGACGTGGCGCATTGTCACCTCTTTCCTGGACCGCGTTCCGGGCATCTACCGGCACCACCAGCCCTTCCTCCCCTTCTACCCCCTGGCCTTTGAGTCCTTTGACCTCTCCGGCTTTGACGTGGTCATCTCCAACAAGAGCGGCTTCTGCCACGGGGTGCTCACGCCGCCGGAGACCCTGCACATCTGCTACTGCCTCTCTCCCACCCGGTACGTGTGGGACTACCGCCGCTACGCTGAGCGAGAGCGGTTAGGGCGGGTGGCCTCGGCCCTGCTGGCCCCTATCCTCGCCCTCCTGCGGATGTGGGACCGCCTGGCTGCGGACCGGGTGGACCACTTCATCGCCATCTCCCGGGAGGTGCAGGCGCGCATCGCCAAGTTCTACCGCCGGGAGAGCACCATCATCTATCCTCCAGTGGACACTGACCGCATCCGGCCTGGCTCGGGGCACGACGGGTACTTCCTCATCGTGTCCCGCCTCGTGCCCTACAAGCGGATTGACCTGGCGGTGCGGGCTTTCACCGAACTGGGCCTGCCCCTGAAGATCGCCGGCGACGGCCGCGACCGCAAGCGCCTGGAGTCCATGGCCGGCCCCAATGTGGAGTTCCTGGGGGAGGTGGACGACCGGGCGATCGTGCCCCTCTTCCAGCGGTGCGCGGCCCTCGTCTTCCCTGGTGTGGAGGATTTCGGCATCGCGCCTGTGGAAGCCCAGGCTGCCGGGCGCCCGGTCATCGCCTACGCCGCGGGAGGCGCGCTGGACACGGTGGTAGAAGGGGAGACGGGGACGTTCTTCCACGAGCCAACGCCCCAGGCATTGAAGGAAGCCGTGGCCTCCTTTGACCCGGATGCCTACGACCCGGCCCGCATCCGCGCCCATGCCGAGCGCTTCAGCCGGGCACGCTTCCAGGAGGAGATCCGCCGCTTCGTGGAGGAGCGGTACGCGGTTAGAGGGGGCCTCTCCTGCGCTTCCTTCCCTCCTCGCATGCGGGAAGAGAGGGGGAGCACCGCTGCAGGGGGGTAGGGGGCGAGGTCGGAAAGGGCCCGTCCCTCCTTACGCCTGGTGGGGGGATGCCCGCTCTGCGGGCGGGGTGGAATGGGGCGGAACTGCTGAGGAGGAGCGATGGAATTGCGAAGGTACTGGGCGATCGTCTGGCGGAGATGGTGGCTGCCGGTAGGGCTCCTGGCCCTGGTGCTCGCCCTGGGCCTCCTCTGGCCCCAGAAGGCTCCAACCCTCTACCAAGCCTCTCTGCGCTTCACAGTGGGCCTCCAGCCAGAGCCGCGTACCGGCAACTACTATACCTACGACCGCTACTACACCTGGCTCACCTCCGAGTACATCGCCGACGACTTCAGCGAAGTGGTCAAGAGCCAGGCCTTCGCCCAGGGGGTCTCGGCCCGCCTGGGCGACCGCGGGATCCAGGTGCCGGCAGGGGCCATCCAGGGGTCCACGGTGGCGGAAAAGCAGCACCGTATCCTGACCATGCGCATCACCTGGCCCGACCCTGGGGAACTCCAGGCCATCGCCGAAGCCGCGGCGGCGGAACTCGCGGAGGACAACGCCCGCTACTTCGCCCAACTGGGGGCGGAGGGCGCGACCGTCTACCTTATTGACCCCCCGACCCTGGCCCCAGTGCCCCGGTCGCTGCGGGAGCGGTTGGACCTGCCCCTCCGCCTCTTCCTGGCGCTGTTTGTAGGAGTTTCCCTGGCCTTCCTCTGGGATTACCTGGACGACTCCCTGCGGACGCGCGAGGAAGTGGAGGCCCTGGGGCTGGAGGTCCTGGGCGAGGTCCCGCGGGAGCCCCGTCGGTGGCCGTGGGGCCGAAGGCGGCCCCGTCGGGGCAGCCCCTGAGGCCTCTGTGCCCTTCCCTCCCCGCACTGAGGAGGGAAGGGGCCGGGGGATGGGAGAGGTCTATCCCCCTGCTACGGGGCCATCTGGCGCTTCAGGGCCTGTGACTGCGCCCACAGTTCCTGGGCGCTCTCCCGGGTGGCCTCTGTCTCGGTCCCCAGCATCTGGGCGAGTTCGTCCACCACAGCCTCGCCTTCCAGCCGCTCCACGCGGGTGACGGTGCGGCCGCCCACCACCGCCTTGGCCACGCGGAAGTGCGCGTCGGCGAAGGCGGCGATCTGGGGCAGGTGGGTCACGCAGAGGACCTGGTGCCCGGCTGGCATCTGGGGGGAGGGGAGCGTCAGCCGCCACAGTTTCTGGCCGACCACTCCTCCGGTGCGCCCTCCGACGCCCACGTCGATCTCGTCGAAGATGAGGGAGGGGATCTCATCGGCGGTGGTGAGGACCGTCTTGAGGGCGAGCATGAGGCGCGAGGTCTCGCCGCCCGAGGCGACCTTGGCCAGGGGGCGCAGCGGCTCTCCAGGGTTGGCCGTCACGAGGAACTCCACCTGGTCTATGCCGGTGGCGTCAAAGGCATAGCGCCTCTCGCCCACCCAGGCCCCCTGGGGGTGGGGGACCTGGCGCACCTCCACGGAGAAGCGGGCCCGCTCCATGTGCAGGTCGGCCAGGTGTCGCTCCACCTCTGCGGCCAGGCGGCTGGCCGCTTCCTGGCGGGCCGCCGAAAGGCGGGCTGCTTTCTCGCCGATCTCCCGCAGGAGGCGCTCTTCCTCGGCCTCCAGTTCTTCTATCCGCTCCCCCCGGTGGGTGATGCCCTGGAGCTCCCGCCGCGCCGCCTCGGCGTAGGCCAGGATTTCCTCTATGGAGTCACCGTACTTGCGCTTGAGGCTGTGGATCAGGCCCAGGCGCTCCTCCACCTGCCGCTGCCGCCGGGGGTCGAACTCCACACCCTCCCGGTAGCCGCGGACCTCGCGGGCGGCTTCGGCAAGGCTGTAGGAGAGGTCCTCCAGGCCCTGGACAGTGGTCTCCAGGCTCCGGTCCAGGCGCAGGAGGCCTCGCAGTGCCCGCAGGGCCATCTCCAGGCCATCCCGCACTGAGGGAGCCTCTCCGCTCCCCTCCTCCAGCAAGGTCAACGCCTCGTCGGCCAGGGCCATCAATTCCTCGGCGTGGGCCAGGCGGTTGCGCTCCGCAAGGAGTTCTTCCTCCTCTCCCGGCCGCAGGTGGGCGGCCTCAATCTCGCCGATCTGGTACTCCAGGAGGTCTATGCGCCGGGCCAGTTCCCGCTCGTCCTGGCGCAGGGCCTGGAGTTCGGACCGCACCTCCCGCAGGCGGCCCACCAGGTCGGCGACCTCCTGCCGCAGGGGGAGGAGGCCGCCGTAGCGGTCCAGGAAGTTCAGGTGTTCCCGCACCCGCAGGAGCGAGAGGTGCCCGCCCTGGCCGTGGATGTCCACCAGGTGCTCCCCCAGCCGGGCCAGCGTCCCCACGGTGCACATCCGTCCGTTGACGTAACAGCGCCCCTTTCCGTCGTCGTGGATCACCCGGCGCAGGATGAGTTCCTCCCCCGGTTCCAACCCTTCCTCGGCCAGGAGTTCCCTCCAATCATCGCCTTCCGGAGCGTCGAAGGCCGCTTCCAGCTCCATCCTTTCCGCCCCGGGACTCACCAGGCCCGCGTCTCCCCGCCCTCCCAG
>JBMFPD010000007.1:0-24957 GCA_049969295.1 Anaerolineae bacterium
GGGGTGGCAGCCGGTTCCGTCGGTAGGACGATGGAGGGCGCGACGTACCGTTCCAGGGAGAAGATGAGGGCGAGGAAGGCGAAGAGGCCCAGGGCAACCCAGAGGAGGCGTCCCTCCCGTTTGAGGGCGGCTTCTTTCTCCAGCGTGAACATGGCCTGGAGCCGCTCCCGCCGGGCGCTCCAGGCCACCCGCAGGAAGAGGAGAGCCAGAACAGCGCAAAGCCCGTAGAACCAGGCAGCGTTGTCGGCGATGAACTTGACCAGAATGGCCATGCGGCTATCCCTCAACGCGCCCCCAGGGCGCGGACCGTTTCTTCCGACCCCCCAGATGGCCCTATTGTACCGGATGCCGGGGCAACCGGGCAAGGACACCCCGGATGAGGGTGCTGAGGCGGGGGACGAGGAGCGCCGCCGCTGCCAGCACCTCTTCATGGGATGTCTCCCGCGGCTCCCCGGTTCCCACCGCCACGTTGCTGATCCCCGAGAGCCCCAGCACGGCCATCCCCATGTGGCGGGCGACGATGACCTCCGGCACAGTGGACATCCCCACCGCGTCCGCCCCGATAAGGCGCAGGAAGCGCAGGTCGGCCGGGGTCTCGTAAGTGGGCCCGCTCAGGCAGATGTAGACGCCCTCGTGCAGGGGAATGCCCTCGGCCTGGGCCACCTCCCGGGCCAGTTGCCGCAGGGCGGGGTCGTAGGCGCAGGACATGTCGGGAAAGCGAGGGCCCAATGTCTCGTCGTTGGGCCCGATGAGGGGGTTCAAGCCCGTCATGCCCACCAGGTTGATGTGGTCGCTGATGCACATCAGGTCGCCGGGGCGGAAGGCCGGGTTCAGCCCCCCGGCTGCGTTGGTCACCACGAGCGTCCTGGCCCCGAGGGCGTACATCACCCGCACCGGGAACGTCACCTGCTGCATGGTGTACCCTTCATAGTAGTGGAAACGTCCCCGCATAACGCAGACCGGCTGCCCTTCCAGGAAGCCCAGGACGAGTTCTCCCTCGTGCCCCTCCACGGTGGGGCGGACGAAGTGGGGGATCTCCGGGTAAGGGATGCGGGTGGCCTCCTGCACCGCATCGGCCAGGGGGCCCAGGCCGGAGCCCAGGATCAGGCCGATGCACGGCCGAAGGGCCGTCCGTGCCTGGATGGCCTGAGCGGCTTCGGCGATCTCCCGGCGGGTCAGGTGTGGAACCACTGGAGTCCTGGTCCTCAGGATGTATGCCAGCGCGGACAGGGCCTATTTGGCACGTGGGTGGGCTTCGTCGTAGGCCTCGCGCAGGTCTTTCCCTGCCACCTGCGCGTAAACCTGGGTGGTGGAGATATTGGCGTGCCCCAGCAGTTCCTGCACGTGGCGGAGGTCGGCCTTGCTGTTCAAAAGGTGGGTGGCGAACGAATGGCGCAGGGTGTGGGGGGTGACGTGGGTGCTGATGCCTGCCTTCCGCACGTACTGCTTGATGATCAGCCAGAGGCCCTGGCGGGTCAGACGCTGTCCCCGGTGGTTCAGGAAGAGGGCCTTCTCCTCCGGATCGCGCAGGAGCTGGATGCGTGCCTGCTGCAGGTATTCCTCCAGGGCCCTGGCCGCCCGCTCGTGGATGGGGATGACCCGCTCCCTCCGCCGGGGTCGGGCCACGCGCACGCTGGCCGAAGCCAGGTTGACATCGTCCACATCCAGGGAGACGACCTCCGTCACCTGCATGCCAGTGGCGTAGAGGAGTTCCAAAATGGCACGGTCCCGCACCGCCTTTTCTCCTTGTTCCTGGGACGGCTGAGCGAGGAGGCGGTTGACCTCGTCGTAGGAGAGGGCCACTGGCAGCCGCTTCTTCACCTTGGGCGAGTCCAGCGTCGCTGTGGGGTCTTTTGCCAGGACCTTCTCCGCGGTGAGAAAATGGAAAAACGACTTGATGGCGGCCACTTTGCGCGCCACCGAAGAAGAAGCGTACTCCCTCTCCCTCATATACTCAATATACTGGAGCACCAGGTCCTTGGTCACACGAGGCCAGAGGTCGCCCTCCGTCCCCAGGCGTTCCTGGACAAAGGCGGCGAATTGCAAGAGATCGTTGCGGTACGCGGCCACGGTGTTGGCCGAATACCCCTTCTCGCTGGCCAGGTGCTCCAGGAAATCCGCAACCTTTGGCTCCATGAACCTTCCTCCCGCTCCGAAGAGCGCTCTCCCCGCGCTGGACACCTGCGCCCCTCCGGCTCGGAACGGTGGAAGGCAGGTTACCCTGTCCCCTCAACCTCCGAGCGCCCAGGGCGACCCGCCTGGGAAAAGGCCCCCGCCAGCGCGTGTCTACAATCTCCCCAGTACATTTCCATTGTACCACAAGTTGCCATAAAATCAAGTGCCACCCCTGCCTCTGGCAGGGCTGACTCATCCTTACAGAACTCTGACATGCTCCGTTGAAGGTCGGACGGATGTCCAACCTTTCCAGGAGCAACGCGCTCTAGCAGCCTGGAGAAAGCCGTCCACGAATCTGCCAACGAAAACACGGAATGAGCCCGGCGCGACCGAGCCCATTCGTTATATTCTATGGATGGCGTGAGCCGTTGACCGATCCGTAGGGCACGCCTCCTGGCGTGCCTCCTCGCCGGCAAGAGCGGCCATGGCCTTCTCTTCGCGAGAACGAGACAGCCCTGCCTGCCTCTGGCAGGGCTTTCAACGGCGCGCGGGCGGCGAATTTCGGGAGGGCCGAGGCTTCCGGAGGCGCGAGGCCCCTTCGGGCTGCTGAGAAGGACGTGCGGCCTTCCCCCTTGGCCCAAGGCGCAGGGCCTCCCGCAGGGCGCGCAGTTCCTCTGGCGTCAGGTCCCTCCACTGGCCGGGCTCCAGGTCCGTCAAAGTCAGGGGGCCCAGCGCCACCCGCACCAGGCGCAGGGTGGGGTGGCCCACTGCTGCTGTCATATGGCGAATCTGGCGTTTCTTCCCCTCCCGGAGGACGATCTGAAGCCAGGTGGTGGGGATCTCCCTCCGCTCCCGGATGGGGACCGGCCGCGGCGGCAGGGCCGGCGGGGGGTCCAGCACCTCCACCTCGGCCGGGGCAGTCCTCTCCCCCTTCACCCACACCCCCTGGCGCAGGGCCTCCAGCGCCTCGGGCGAGGGGATGCCTTCCACCTGGACCCAGTAGGTCTTGGGGAGTTTGTAGCGTGGGTGGGTGGCCCGGTGGAGAAGCGCCCCATCGTCCGTGAGGAGCAGGAGCCCCTCGCTGCGCAGGTCCAGCCGCCCGGCGGCATAGACCTCCGGGACGGGGACGTAGTCCGCCAGGGTGGGGCGTCCTTCCGCATCGGTGAAACTGCTCAGCACGCCGTACGGCTTGTAGAAGAGGATATAGCGGTGCTCTTCCCGCTCCTGAGAAGGTGCCTCCCTGCGAACCCCCGGCCCTGAGGTGCGGGGACGCAGCCTGGCTGCATCCCCGCCGCGCCGCTTCCCCTGGACACGGCCCCTCGCTGGCACGGCTCGCGCCTCCGGGTGGTGGAGCCTCTCAGGGATTGGGGGTGCTGGGAGGCGAGATGAAGGGGCCTCCTGTGGGAGTGGGCGTCGGGACCTCAGGGGGAGGTGCCCCGAACACACCCACAGCGTAGGCCCGCCTCTCGGCCGCGCTGTAGACGGCGATCACCTCCGCGGCCCCTGGGGGCACCTCCGGAGGGACCGTCAGGACAAGGGCGGTGTTCTGGTAGGGCCCCGCCAGGTCCGCCATGAGGATGGCCAGAGGCTGATCCAACTGCCCCTGCCGGGCCAGGCGGATGTCGGCCCCCTTCCCCTGGCCATCGTAGGAGAACCCATGGACCAGGATCTGTCGGTCAGCAACCACGCGGGCCTGGCCCGTGATGCCGTGTTCGGCCTGCTGGAACTGGGCCACGTACCCCCTGGGCAGGAAGGGACCTGCTGGAGTGGGCGGAGGGGTGGGCGGCGAGGGAGGTGTGGCCGTTGGGATCAGGGCCGGGGTAGAGGTGGAGGCTGGAGGGGGCTCGCCACCTCCGCCGCAGGCGGACAGCAGGAACGCAGCGCTCAGGAGAAGCACGACGAGCGGAACGACCTTCTTCACGGCAAACCCTCCTCTGGCAGGTCTGGCCAATGCAGGGGGTCGGTCCAGCATACGTCGGGACATGGCTGGAGGTCTTCCTCCACGGGGGAGTATAGCACGAACAGGCCCAAAAGACAACGCGGGCCGGACCTGGTCCGTCGTCCAGCCACCATCACCTGCCGCCAATCCCTCAGCGGGGCAGCAACAAAGCCACCGGCCCTCCCCTCTGCGGCAGGGTGCAGGGTGCCGACCCGGGCGGGCGTCCGCGCCCTCGCCGCCCCTTTCCTGAGAAGGCTCAACGGGGGTGTGCCATGTGAACCGTCTGTCCCTATTCCACGTACCCGAGGCCGCGGAGGCGCTCCTCTATGAGGCGCTCTTCCTCCTCGGAGTACCCGGCCTCTCTGGGAGCCTGGACCGCCTCCCCTCCGGCGCGCTGGACCTCCCGAGAGGCGGGCTCGCTCTCCGGTGCCCAGACCTCCCGGAGGACGCGGCCGTCCACGTCCGCGGGCATCGGCACGCCGAAGAAGTGCAGGATGGTCGGGGCCAGGTCTTGGATGTGGGCTTCGGGGAGTTGGGTGCCCCGCCGCACCCCCTCGCCAGCCATGAGGAAGATGCCGTAGGGGCGGTGGCCGCCGTTGTTCAGGCTGGGGGTGTAAGGTGGTGGCGGCGGCTTGGGCTTGCCCTCCTGGGGCAGGTACAGGCCGCGCAGCACGAAGGCCGTCCGCCACTGGATGAGGAGGTCCGGGGCACGGTCCACGAAGGGGCCGTGGTAAACCTCCTCCCGCCGGGCCGCCCACTCCACTACGGGTTCCTCCCGCACGATGTCCACCGTGGCCTGCAGGCGCGCCAGGAGGAGGTCCCGCAGGGCCTCGTACTCCGGGCCTGGTTCCACCGTGCCCTGGGGTTCGCGGCCCCGCAGGTTGACCCACAGGTCGTCCCGTGCCCCGAAGGCGTAGGCACGGGTGCGGGGCCAGTCTATCCCCTGGAAGGTCATGGAGCCCTCCACCCGTCCTCGCAGCCCGGGCAGGAGGCGCGCCAGGCGTTGCTTGGTTTCCCGCGAGAAATGGGTATCCACCCAGCGGTAGCCCCAGCGCAAGCCGGCCAGGACGGCGCGGCGGGCCTGCGCTCCCAGGCTGCCCGCCGCCGCACCCGCCGTGGCGAAGCGAAGTAGCCCCTGTTCCGCGAGCCAGGGGTTGAGGTACTCTGCGCCCCGCTGGTTGAAGCCGCCACCGTGGTCGGACATGCACAGCACCGTCGCACCGGGCATCGTTTCCATCAGTTGGGCGATGGCGCGGTCCAGCCGCTGGTAGACCTGGAGGATGGTGTCGCCGTAGCGGGCTGCCTCCTCAGGGTCGTGCTCCGGATGAGTGGGGTCCATGTCCTTCCAGAAGAAGTGCTGGGCGGCATCGGTGGCGGTGAAGACGACCACCATGCAGTCGGTGGGGAAGTGGCGGGCGAGGTACAGGGCGTAGGCCAGGCGTTTTTCCAGAGCCTCAAAGATGCGCTCGCGGGCGGTATCCCGTCGGCCAGCCTTGATGTAGCCGGGGATGCCTGGCTCAATGATGTAGTCCCCCACGGCGGCCCGCAGGTCCGCGGCCAGACCCCTTGGCCAGGAGAAGGCTGGGCTGCCCGGGGCCGGCGTATCCAGGCCGGCCAGCATGTAGCCGTTGACCTCCTCGGCCGGATAGGTCATGGGGACGTTGATGACCCCCACCCGGTAGCCCGCCTGGCTGAGGAGCCGCCAGAAGGGGGTCCCGTGGCGGAAGGAGCCGTTCAGGTAGCGCTTGGTGTAGGTGCCGGGGATCAGTTCGTCAAAGTAGAAGATGCCGTGTTTGCCGGGGTTGAGGCCCGTGGCGAAAGAACTCCAGGCGGGCGCGCTGTTCATGTTGGGCACGGACCGCAGGGGGGCGGACACCCCCTCTTCCAGCAGGCGAGCAAGGGTGGGCAACTTCCCTGCCCGTGCCCACGGCCGGATCAGGTCAAACGTCGCCCCATCCAACCCCACCACCAGCAACCGCTTCCCCACGCTCTTGCCTCCAATGGGATCACCACAGAGCGCACAGAGGTCACAGAGAAAGAGAAAATCCCTGAAAGGCTCTGTGCTCTCTGTGTCCTCTGAGGTGCCCTCCTATCCCAGGTAGCCGAGGCCGGCCAGGCGCTCCTCTATCTGGCGGGTCTCTTCGTCGGTGTAGTCCTGGCCGGGGCCGCCCTCGGCCGGGCCGCCAGCCTCCCGGCGCACTGGCGAAGCGGCGAGCCACGAGGGGTCCACAAGGTCCGTGAGGACGCGGCCGTCCATGTGGGCCGGGATCGGCTCCCCCAGAAGGGAGAGGATGGTGGGGGCCAGGTCCTGCAGGGTTGCCCCCCGAAGGCGTGCGCCTCCCCGTACGCCCGGGCCGCAGGCCACCAGGATGCCCTCCATGCGGTGCGTGCCGCTGGTCTTGAGGGCGGCCAGTTCCTCGCGAGAGAGGACCCGCACCGCCTCCCTGCCCCGGTAGTCTCCCCTTGGCCGGAAGATGTCCGGTACCTCGGCTTCCAGCACCAGGTCCGGAAACCGCTCCACGTAGGGCCCGGCGTAGAGTTCCTCCCGCCGCCAGACCCGCCGCACCAGGGGCTCCCCCGTCAGGGGATTGCGCAGGGCTGCGAGCCCGGCGATGAGGGCATCCCGCAGGGCCTCGTACTCCGCCCCCGGCTCCACAGTCCCGGCTGGGTCGCGCCCCTTCAAATTGATCCAGATGTTGCCCCGGACCTCCTCGGAGAAGGCGCGGGTCCGAGACCAGTCAATGCCGGCGAAGAAGGTCTCCTGGCCCAGTTCCCGCCGCAGCCAGTCGGGGAAGAGCCGCCGCACCAGGGTCAGGTTCTGGAAGGAGAGGCGGTCGTAGGCCAGGCGCTTGGCCGCCCTCAGGGCCCGGGCGGCGGCCCGCCGCAGGCCCCCGCGCCCCCCTTCGGCGAAGGCCAGGTACCCCTCCTGAGCCAGCCACAGGTTCAGGTGCACCGCCAGGGGCGTCTGGGGGCCCTCCCCGTGGTCTGAGACGACCAGCACGGTCACCTCGTCGGGGAGTTCTTCTAGGAGGCGGCCCAGTTCCGCGTCGGCGCGGCGGTAGACCTCCCGCACCACATCGCCGTAGGCAGCCGCGCCTTCTGGCGTGTAGAGGGGGTGGGATGGGTCGTGGTACTTCCAGAAGAAGTGGGCTGCGCCGTCGGTGGCGCTCACCACGAACCAGGCCAGGTCCCATTCCTCCTGGCGCAGGAGTTCCTGCACCACGCGGAAGCGGACGCGCAGTTCCCGGAAGAGTTCGTCGCGCGCCCGGTCGGGCTGGCCGCGACGGGTGTAGAGCCAGTCGTCCGGCACGATGACGTAGGGTTCGCCAGCCAGGCGCGTCAGTTCTGCTTTGAGTTCCGGTGGGTGGGTGTAGGCTGCGCCCAGGCCCGGCGTATCGCGCCCGCTCACCAGAACGCCGGCCACAGGCTCCGGCGGGTAGGTCTGGGGGACGTTGACCACCACCACCCGCCGCCCCCGCGCCGAGAGCAGCCCCCAGAGGGAGGGCACAGCCCGGTGGCTGGCGTTGAGGAGCCGGAAGCCATAGCGGGAGAAGTCCCGTTCCCAGAAGTCAAAGATGCGGTGCCGGCCCTGGTTGCAGCCGGTGGCCATGGTGGTCCAGGCCTGGGCCGTGTAGGGATGGACCACGGAGCGCAGGGGGCCGCTTGCGCCGGCCTCCACCAGCCGGCGCAGGGTGGGCAGTTCCCCGGCCTCCAGCATGGGCCGGGCCACCTCCCACGTGGCCCCATCCCATCCCACCACCAACACCCTTCTCATCCGGCTTGCACTCCCTTCACTGCCAAAGACTCACCACAGAGGCCACAGAGAACACAGAGTTCTGAGTAAGGTCCCCTTTCCTCTGTGTCCTCTGTGGTTTCCTAACTGAGGTAGCCGAGGCCGGCGAGGCGCTGGCGGATCTCCTCCTCGTCCTCTGGGGAGAAGACGCTGCCGGCCTCCCGCGCGGGAATCCCCGTGGGCAGGGCCTCGGTGAACACCACTGGATGCGCCGCCCGGATTGCCGGGGCGAAGACCTCTTCCAGGACCCGGCCGTCCATGTACGTGGGCACCGGCAACCCCAGGCAGTGCAGGATGGTCGGGGCCAGGTCCTGGATGTGCGCTCCCTCCACGCGCCCAGGTCCCGCCACACCCGCGCCCGCGGCGACGAAGATGCCCTCCTGGGCGTGGAACCCCGCCCCCTGAGCCGATACATCCCGGAAGACCCCTGCCGTGGCCACCTCCGACGTCACCTCGTACCCCTCCGTCAGTTCAAAGAGGACATCCGGGGCCGAGTCCACATAGGGCCCGTGGTAGACCTCCTCCCGCCGGAAGACCCGTCTGAGGACGCGCTTGCCTGTGCGCGGGTCGCGCAATGCCTGGAGTTCCTTGATAACCTCTTCGCGCAACGCCTCGTACTCCTGCCCGGGCTCCACAATTCCCTTAGGTTCGCGGCCTCTGGTGTTGAGGAAGACAGCGTTCTCCGACGAGCGGCCGGAATAAACGCGGGTGCGCTCCCAGTCTATCACCCGTGCCACGGCGAAGGCCTGCCGTCCCCGCAGCAGCCAGGGCCGGGGCAGCACCCGCTTCAGCAGAGGGGCCAGGCCCGCCTTCACCCGGCGGCGGACGGTCGCCTTCGCCCCGGCGTAGCGCAGCAGACCCCGCTCCGCCAGCCACTGGTCCAGGTGCACCGCCGTGTGCAGGCCGCAGAAGCCGTGGTCCGAGAGGACGAAGACCGTCGTCCCCTCGTCGGCCAAGGCGAGCAATGCCCCGATGCCGCGGTCCACCTCCCCGTAGCAACCGAGGAGGGCCTCGTCCACGGCATCGGCCGGGCCCTCAGCCAGGGCACGCTCCAGCCGCCCCCAGAAGAAGTGCTGGAGACGGTCCGGCGTCTCAAAAACGACCATCAGAAGGTCCACGGGCTCCCGCTCCCAGAGCCACAGGACCCCCTCCACCCGTCGCCGGGCCACGTCTTGCAGGTCCTGGAGGAGGCGGACCTGCTGCTCCGGCGTGTCTATCTCCCGCTCCACCTTGCGGATGCGCAGGTCGGTCACGTAGCCGCGGGCCCGCAGGGCCGGCGAGAGGTCGGCGGGATAGGTGAAACACTCTGCCCCCAGGGGGGTGAGCATGCCGGTGACCATGTACCCCGGCAGGGGCTCCGGCGGGTAGGACATGGGGACGTTGATGAAGGCGCAGCGGAGGCCCTGGCCTTCCAGGTAGTGCCAGAGTTTGGGGGCTCGGATGGCCGCACCGTTCACCCAGCCGCGGTCCAGCCCCTGGTCCAGGGGGCGCTGGAAGGCGAAGACGCCGTGCTTGCCGGGGTTCGCGCCGGTGAGGAAGGAAGCCCAGGCCGGCGCGGTGACCGGCGGCACCGTGGAGGCCAGATGCCCCCGCACGCCCCTTTCCAGCAGGCGGCCCAGGTTGGGCATCCTCCCCTGGGCCACCAACGGTTCCAGCACCCGCCACTCTCCCCCGTCCAGGCCGATGACGAGGACGCGGGGCGCTGCAGGACGGTCCGCCTTCTCCATCATACGCCCACCATCCGCCGCAGTTTGCGGGCGATCTTCCTGGGCTGGGCGTACCGCCGCCAGAGGTAGCGGACCTTGCGCTTGAAGGCGTTGAGGGGCTTGCGCCGCTGCGACTCCTCCAGTGCCCACTTCAGGAACTCATAGTCCTGCCCCTTGATCTTGGTCTCGGTGGGGTTGCGGCGGTACTGGTCGTGGCTGGTGATGAGGGAAAGGCCGTGCTCCAGGCAGTAGTCGTACAGGTCGCTCCCGGGGTGCGGCGTGTAGAAGGCCGGGCTGTAGTAGTCCGGGTCAATCTCCTTGAGCATGCTGATGGTGTCCAGCACCTCTTCTTTGGTCTCGGTGGGGATGCCCAGCATGTAGTTGGCCCAGATCTTCACCCCGTATTTCTTGCAGATGCGAGCTGCCTGGAGGTTCATCTCCCGCGTGGTCCCCTTGCGCAGGAAGCGCAGAACGCGGTCGTTGCCGCTCTCAAAGCCGATGAAGTAGCCCCGCAGGCCAGCTTCCACCATGCGGCGGACCAGGTCCTCGTGGCGGACGATGATGTCGGCGCGGCTCTGGCAGAAGAAGGGCTGGGTGAAGCCTTCGGCCTGGTAGGCCTCGCAGAACTCCTCCACCCACTCCCGGTCTTCCGTCAGGGTGTCGTCGTGGAACATGAAACTGGCGAAGTGGTACCGTTCCTGCAGTTCCTTCAGTTCGCCGATGATGTTCTGGACGCTCCGCCGGCGCACCTTCCGCCCGAAGATCTTGCGCTCGGCTGGCTGGCAGAAGTTGCAGTTGTACTTGCACCCGCGCCCAGCGATGATGGTCAGGAAGGGCGGTGGGAGTTCCTCCACAAAGGGGACCTCCGGCGAGTCCAGTGTGTAGCCGTACTTGCGCCACTCCTGGAGGAAGAGTTCCCGGTCTGGGTAGGGGAGCGCGTCCAGGTCCGGCGCCTCGCCCACCAGGACCCGTTCCTGGGGCGGGTTCCCTTCCTCGATGGCCCGCAGGAGTTTGGGGAACGTGATCTCCCCCTCGTTGGTGACGATGTAGTCAATGGCCGGGTTGGCTGCCACCTCGTCCAGGGCCAGAGTGGGGTGCGGCCCGCCCACCACCACGACGATGCGGGGGTCCACCTCCTTGATGAGGCGCACCGACTCCATGGCTGGGTTGTAGTCCACGCTCATCATGGTGATGCCCACGACGCGGGGGGCGCGGCGCGCCACCTCCTCCCGGAACTCGTCCCAGCCGTGGAGGGCGCGCAGGTCTATAAGGTCCACCTCAAACCCCTGGGCTTTGGCTGCCGAACTCAGGTGGGCCAGGCCGTGGCTCACCCAGCCGGCGTCCATCCCCTTGCCCAGGGAACCGAACCCGTACCCGGCGATGCCGGGGTAGACCAACGTGACCTTCACGTTCCCTCCTCAATCAATCTCGTACTTGACCACAGAGAATCGTCTGTAGTGTGGCACGAAAGGTGCGCCCGGTAGGGGCACAGCGCCGCTGTGCCCCTACTCAGAATGCCATGCCTCCAAGAACCGCTGTGGTCCAGCACCAGGTCGCACTTCCTGACGTGACGGCTTCTACACGATGCCCACCCGGCTGTGGTCGCCGAGGGTCATCTTGTAGGCCTTAGGCTTCACTGGCGAGCGCACGATCTCCACATTGCGCCCGATGAGGCTGTCTTCAATACGGTAGGGCACGTCCACGATGCGGGTATGCTCCAGGACGATGCAGTGCTCAATCTCGCTATCCTGGATGAGCACGTGGTGGTAGATGGACGTGAAAGGCCCCACGTAGGAGTTCACGATGCGGGTGTGTTCGCCGATGATGGCCGGGCCCCGGATGGTGCTGTTGATGACCTCCGCCCCTTTCTGGATGGTCACCTTGCCGTTGATCTGGGACTTCTCGTCCACATACCCCTCAATGACGTGCTCCAGTTCGTCCAGGACCAGGCGGTTGGCCTCCAGGAGGTCCTCCATCTTGCCCGTGTCAATCCACCAGCCCCGGTGGATGTAGGGGTAGACCCGGTAGCCGTGGTCCACCAGCCACTGGATGGCGTCGGTGATCTCCAGTTCGCCCCGCCAAGAAGGCTTGATGGCGTGGACGGCCTCAAAGATGTGGTGGTCAAACATGTAGATGCCCACCAGGGCCAGGTTGCTGCGGGGGGTCTTGGGCTTCTCCACCAGGCGCAGGATCTGGCCGTGGCCGTTCAGTTCCGCCACGCCGTACTGCTGGGGGTTTTCCACTTCCTTGAGGACGATCTGGCTGTTCCAGTCGCTGGCCTCAAACTGGCGGACCAGTTCCGCGATGCCACCCTGGATGACGTTGTCGCCCAGGAACATGACGAAGCGGTCCTCTCCGAGGAAGGGCTCGGCGATCTTCACCGCATGGGCCAGGCCCAGGGGGGCTTCCTGGGGGATGTAGGTGACCTGCACGTCCCAGCGGGAGCCGTCACCCACAGCGGCCCGGATCTCTTCGGCAGTGTCGCCCACCACGATGCCGATGTCCCGGATGCCGGCTGCAGCGATGGCCTCAATCACCCGGAAGAGGACCGGTTTGTTGGCCACAGGGACCAGTTGCTTGGCGCTCGTGTAGGTGATGGGGCGCAGGCGTGTCCCCTTGCCGCCGCTCAGGACCAAGGCTTTCACGCGTCACCTCCGCACATGTGGGATGCGTTGCGGTTCCAAGAACCCATTGGCCACGTGAAGGGAGCAGTTCTGACCTCCCCCATCCCCTGAGCCCCTTCCCACTCCGCGTGGGGGAGGGAAGGGGCGCCGGCGCAGGCAGCGGAGGCAGGGGGAAGTCGGAGACCTCCCCAACCGCTGACCTTGTGACCTCCACCCACAGACTTCGCAACCGCGGTAGCATGATCCTCTCACCAGAACCACCGCCGCCGTTTGACTGGCCGGGGCGAGGGCACGTCCAATGGGGCGTCGGCCAGGACGGCCGCTGGCCAGTCCTGGACCAGGCAGGCAGCCCGCTCCGGGCCCACCACGCTGGCCGCCTTTGCTGCCGCTTCCCTCAACAAAGGCGGGCGGTGGCGCGGCCCATGCCCGTCCGAACCGAGGAAGTGCACCAGGTCGTGCTCCAAGAGGAGCCGGACCACCTCCTCCACCCGCCGCCCGAACTGCCCCAGCAGGCTTCCGGCGTTCACCTGGGCTAGGATCCCCCTCCCCACCCATCGGTAGAGCAGGTTGGGGTCTTCCACCACGCCCGCGTGGCGCTCGGGGTGGGCCACGATAGGGACAAGCCCCTGCACTTGCAGTTCAAAGAGGACCTGCTCGCCATAGGTGGGGGTGCTGCCGAAGGGGAACTCCACCAGGAGGTAGCGGCTGCCGCACAGGGGGAAGGCCTGGCCTCGCCGCAACTGGGCGACGAGGTCCGGGGCGATGTAGACCTCCACCCCGGGGTAGAGCCGCACTCCAAGCCCCTGGCGGGCCACCTCCGCCTGCAGCGCCGCGACGTCCGCCTCCACCTCCTCCCGGCGGTGGGCGTGGGCCGGCGACCAGTTGACGTTGTGGGGCGTGGCCACCATCGCCTCCACGCCGTCCGCCGCGGCCACCCGCACCATCTCCACGGCCTGCTCCAGGTCCTCCGGGCCGTCGTCGTAGTGGGGCAGAAGGTGCACGTGGATGTCAATCATGGGCATCGCGTGGGCCACGGACCTCACCGGGCGTAGTAACGGTGCAGGGACTCGTCAAAGGGCACGCCCATGAGGACCGCCCCTACCAGGCGGGCGTTCACCCGCTCCAGAACTTCCTTGGCCCGCTGGGCATGCTCCCGGCGGGTGCTCCCTGCGCCGATGAGGAGGAGCGTCCCATCCACCTTAGACGCCAGGATGGCGGCGTCGGTCACGGCGATCACCGGCGGGACGTCAAAGAGCACCAGGTCGGCCTGCTCCACCAGGACACGGAGGATGTCGTCCATGCGGCGGGAGGCGAGGAGTTCCGCCGGGTTGGGGGGCAGGGGGCCACTCGTGAGCACCCGGAGCCCTTCCACGCCTACTTCTTGGAAAGGCGGGTGCTCCAGGGCCTTCTCGTCCACCACCATGTTGGTCAGGCCCTGGTCGTTGGGCAGGCCGAAGATCTCGTGCTGGCGGGGGCGGCGCAGGTCGCAGTCCACCAGGATGACCCGCCGGTTGGCCTCGGCGGTGACGACGGCCAGGTTGGCCAGGGCGGTGGACTTCCCTTCCTCCGGACCGGGCGAGGTGACCACCAGGCTCCGCAGGGGGCGGTCCAGGCTGGCGAATTCCAGGTTGGTGCGCAAACTCCGGTACGCCTCCGCCACGGGCGACCTGGGATCTGCGAGGGTGATCAACCGCTGGGTCATGTCAGGCCCTCCTCAAGAGGCTTCGGCGTCGGCCGCTGGACGCTCCTTCCAGGGGGATGGTCCCCAGCACCGCCAGCCCCACCACCCGCTCCACGTCCTCCGAGGTGCGCAGGGTCCCGGCCTCCAGCCACTCCAGGAAGAAGACGATGATGCCCCCCACCAGGGCTCCGAGGATGAAGCCAGCCAGGCCGTTGGTGAGCGGCTTGGGGCGGAAGAGAGGCGCATCCCGCACATCGTCCACGATGGTCACGGCGATGCGGTCCCGCTGGTCCTGCTGCTGGTTCCAGGCCTCCCGCTCCTCCACGAAGATCTCGGCCATGGTCTGGGCGATGAGCATGGCCACCTGAGGGTCCGGGTCCTTGGCGTCAATCTGGATGCTGAAGTTGGAGGCGTCGGAACTGACCTCCACCTTCTCCAGGAAGGCGTAGGTGTTCATGTCCAGTTGGGCCCGGTCAATGACTTTCTGGGCCATGGTGTGGGTCTTCAGGCGCAGGACGTAGTTGCGCAGGATGTCCTTCACCGTGTTGGAGAGGCCCCAGTCCAGCCGGGCCGGCTCCACGCTCAGTTTGATGCTGGCCTTGTAGAGAGGAGTCTGCAGTTTGCTGAGGCCGACGGCACTCCCGGCGGCCAGGATGGCCACCAGGAGGATGATCCAGCCCCGTTTTCGCAGGATCCTCAGGTAGTCTTGCAGTTCCATTTCCATCCTCCCGCTGGGGGACATCCCCCACAGGGGTGCATTCTACCACAGATGCAGGGCACGGGCAAAGCCCGCACTCCCGAACCCGGTTCGCCGCCCAGCGGCCTGTTGAGGCGCGACGCCCCCGGGGGCTGTCCAGCCGCTATCCTGTGTACTGGTGGTGGGCCTCGGCGGAGCCTTCTTCCAGCAGGAGTTCCAGGGCATGGGGGAGGACCGGCAGGATGGTCTCCAGGTTCTCGGCCACGGCCTTGGGGCTCCCTGGGAGGTTGACGATGAGGGTACGCCCGCGGATGCCCGCCACCGCCCGGCTGAGCATGGCGTGGGGAGTCACCTGGAGGCTGCGCTGACGCATCGCCTCAGCGAGGCCAGGGGCTTCCTTCTCCAGGACGCGGCGGGTCGCCTCCGGCGTCACATCCCGGGGGGCAAACCCCGTCCCCCCGGTGGTGAGGATGAGGTGCAGCCCGACCCGGTCGCACCAGGTCAGGAGGGTGCCAGCGATGATGTCCGCTTCATCCGGCACCACGGCCTCCAGTTCCACGGTCCAGCCCAGCCGTCCCTCCACCATGGAACGGATGAGCGGCCCGCTCTGGTCCTCCCGCTGGCCCAGGTAACTGCGGTCGCTCACTGTCAGGATGCCCACTCTGTACATCGCCAACCTCCCCGCGGGGCAGCGGGGCCCCCCTCAGGCCTCTTCCTCTGAGGAAGGGTTCTCCTCCAGGAACTGGGCCCACTCGCCTCCGATCCCCTCCTCCGTCACCCCGTAGTAGACGTGCAGGTTGCCTGCCGTGTCCTGCTGGACGAAGTCGTAGCGCCGCTTGCCGCCCCTCGTGTGGGATCGCAGGAGCCCGATGTTGGCGCGCCACTTGATTTTGGACTCGTCCACCGGGTTAGTCTCGTGCTGGGTGATGGCGTAGCGCCACAGGCGGCGTGCCGAGGAGCGGGTGACGTTCTTCACCAGGTGCCCGTTGCGCAGGTCCCGCAGGGTGTGGTACAGCACGCCCTTGCGCTCCACCGTCTCCACGATCTCCACGCCGGTCTTCGGTGGCGGGACAGGGAGCCCCTCCAGAGGGCGCACGGCTTCGGGAGGCTTGCTGGGTTCCTCCGGCAGGCCAGCCTCTTCTTTCGCCTCCTCTCTGGAGGCCCTCGTCAGCGCGTCGCGGACCAACTGCACGATCTCATCCCGCACGGCGATGCTGGTCTCGGCCTCCTGGCGCACGTAGATGAGGCTGCCGTCCACCGCGTACGGCTTGTCTGGCCCCTCGGGCACGGTGATGCGGATCACGTTGCGCCCCTGCGACTCCAGGACGTCAATGGAGACTTCCAGGGGCGGGGTGATCTTCTTCTGCAGTTCGGCCTTGAGAGTGGCCACGGCCGCATCAGGGTCGTCCACCCCGATGGGAGGGCGGCTGGGGTTCGCCCCCACGCCCACGTAGATGGTGCCCCCGTGCCCGTTGGCGAAGGCCGCCACGTCGCACACGATTTTGTGCAGCCTGCCTCCCTGCTTGGACATGCTTTCGTGGAAGGCCTGCACGATGCTCGGCCCCTGCTCGCGGGCCGCCTGGACGTGGTCAAAGGCCTCCCTGGTGGGGCGGTAGGGGCGGGTCAGGGCGAAATCCTGGCCCAGGAAGACTGCCTTCAGGGCCTCAAAGGTCCGTTCCTCCAGGAAGATCTCGGTGACACGGTCGCCCACGCCCAGGAGCTTCTTGTCCTTGGGGTCGCGGGTCAGGCGGTGGGCATCGGACCCCTGGATGCAGTGCATGCGCCGGGGGTATTCGGGCTTGGAGCCGCTGAAGAACGAGGCCGTGGTGAAGCGCCCCGTGCTCTCCAGGTCCGTGACCTCCAGGGCATGGAGGTTGGGGTCCTGGGTCCAGGCGATCTTCGTCTGCCCGCCCAGGGGGAACTTGCGCATGGCTACGCCGTGGGTGCTGTTGGCATGGGCCGCGATGACCAGACCGCCGTGCTGGGCGATGATCCGGTAGGCGGTGAGGGGGTCCGTGGTGGCCCCGACCTCCGTAGCCCCCCGGTCCAGGAGGTCCACCGGCACGTTCAGTTCCATCAGCACATGTTCCAGTTCCCGCACAGAGGTCCGTTCGGAGAAGATGCCCAGCACGTGGAACCCGAAGGTGGTGGTGAACTCAAATCCTGGGAGGATGAGGATTTTCTTCATCAGGCGGCGGTACTCTTCCAGCCGCCGTTTCTCGTCGGCCCGCAGGCGCTGCAGCCGCTCCAGGAGGCTCAGTTCTTCCACCTCCTGCAGGAGGGCGCGGTATCCTGCGACCGTGTTGTGGTCAGTGATGGCGATGATGTCCAGCCCCTTGCTCTCCGCTTTCTGGAGGAATTCCAGGAAGGTGACGCCGGGTTCGGCGTAATCCTCCGAAGCCGGAGTGTGCAGGTGCAGGTCTGCACGGTACCACTGTCCTTTCATCACTTTTTTTGTTCGTTTGTCCAATGTGTCTCGCTCTCTATCTCTGTGACGTGATTTCACGTCTATAAAAATTGTACCACAATTTTCGTGCTCATTCAAGAACACGACGCGGTCTGGTTGGGGGTGCTGCTATGGCTGCGGCAACCCTCAGAGGCGCTTCTGTGCCACCACGATGTACTCCACCGGGTAGGCGTGGAAGTGCGCGTTCCGGGGCGAAGTGAACCGCCCGGTCTGGGGGTCCCGCGTCTGGGGGAGGATCTTGCTGGGGATCTCCCGCAGGATGACCCGCTCCAGGGCGAAACCCGCTGCCAGCAACCCCTCGGCGAAGACCTGGGCGTTGAGGACGTCCACCCCCTTGAGGCGCGTGTTGCCGATGACGTAGCAGGCCCGTGCTCCGGGCTTGAGGACACGCCACGCCTCCCGAAAGGTCTCCTCCATGTCCATGAAGAAGCGCCCCACGGCCAGGCCCAGCCTCTCGTCCCGCTCCTGAAGGGCGCAGGCAATGGCCTGGCCCAGAGGGGACTGAATGCGCACCGGTTCCGCCAGGGGCGTCCCGGTGCCGATGAACTTGGCCCGGAACGCCCGCAGGTCCTGAGCGAGGGAAAGCCACAGGGCCGTCAGTTGGTGCAGGTCGGCGTACTCATAAGAGGTCACATAGGGCGATGAGGTGATGAGGATGTCGGCCGAGGCCTCCGGCCAGGGTTGGCGGCGCGCGTCCTGGCAACGGATGTCCACGTAGGCGTGGGGGTTCTCCCGCACCTTCTGCGGCACGGTGGCCCAGAAAGCGGCGTTGCGCCGGACCATGCGCTGCAGGTGCCGCAGGAAGGCCGGCCAGGCCTCCGCCGGGCGCTTGGTCCGGGAGCGGGTGGGCTTGACACTGCCCGCGGCCCACAGGGAGCAGTTCTTGAGGATGTGGCTGAAGCAGCAGAGGAGAAAGGTCTGGATGTCCTCGTCCTCCACCTGGCGGATGGCCCCCAGGATCGCGCCCAGGTCGCGCTTCTGGCTTTCGGGGAACCAGTAGTCAAGGCGCTCGTGCTCCGGCACCGGGTCCCCCTCAGCCCCCGAAGACCGGAGCAGCACGGTGCCGACCCTCTCCGTCCACTCCCGCAGGAAAGCCTGCAGCCTCTCCGGGTGGAGGGGGATGGCCTTGGCCCGCGCGATGAGGCAGGCCACCTCGTTGACATCCGTGCCCGTGGCCCTGTAACCGCGTTCCACCGCGCAGACCAGGGTGGTGCCGCTGCCGGCGAAGGGGTCGTTGACGCAGGCGTCGGGCGTCCCGGAGAGGTACTCGTCCAGCAGGCGGTCCACCAACTGGGGGATGAACTTGGCCGGGTACCGGTGGTAGCCGTGGGTGAGGCGCGTCGTCTCCCGGGGGGTGCAGTGGGCGAAGGACCAGGCGGGGTCGGGGGCCAGGCGTGCGAAGAGCGCCTCCACCTCCTCGCAGGCACGGAATGCGGGGGCGCTCTGAGCCACGCTCACCATGCCGCCTTCTCCACAGGGGAGGTCGTGAGCGCTCCCCGGGGGCTCGCCGTGCCACCCGGAGAGCGCCCCCAACCTCACTGGCTGTCCCGCTGCGGCCGGACGGGCGCCCGGTAGGGCATGGGGATGTACTCCACAGAGGGCCGCCGCTGGGCCGTCTGCGGGTACAGGTTCATCAGTTCGTAGACCTCTTTGGGCATGTCCGTGCTGACCGGCAGGCCCAGTTCCTTCGCCTCCTGCACGGTGATGGGGTAATCGTGGGTCCAGGTGCCTGTGGCCAGCGTCTCGGCCAGAGCCGCGGCCTGCTCCGGGTCCATGCGGTCCCCCAGGATGGCTGTCACCGTGCGCTTGACCTGGGCGATAGCCTTGCGGGAGAGGTCGGCCAGGATGAGGGTCTCATCCTCTACTTCGTTGATGTCCTTCTGTTCCAAGACCTTGAGGATGGAGGCCGCCGGGTAGTTGCCCAACTGGGGGTCCACCGGGCCGAGGACCGCGTTCTCGTCCATCACGATTTCGTCGGCGGCGAGGGCGATCATCGTGCCGCCGGACATGGCGTAGTGGGGCACGAAGACGGTCACCTTGGCCTTGTGGCGGCAGAGGGCGTAGGCGATCTGCTCTGCAGCCAGGACGAGGCCCCCCGGCGTGTGGAGGATGAGGTCAATGGGCACGTTGGGGTCCGTCAGTTTGATGGCCCGCAGGACCTGCTCCGAGTCGTCGATGTCAATGTAGCGGGCCAGGGGGAAGCCCAGGAAGGAGAGGGTCTCCTGGCGGTGGATGAGGGCGATGACGCGGCTTCCCCGTTTCTCCTCCAGTTTGCGCAGGGTGCGGAGGCGCGCCGCATCCAGCATGCGCTTGCGGATGGCTGGCTGCAGGGAGGCTAGGATGAAGAAGAGCCAGAAGAAGTCAAAGATGGTCATGGACGGACCTCCTTACCAGGGGTAGAATTCATCCGGGTACCAGGGCCGGTACCGCCGGCGCCGGGCGAAGAGGCCCACGAGGAGCAACCCGCACAGGAAGCCGCCCACGTGGGCCCACCAGGCAACGCCACCGTACATCTCCATGCCCGGCATCAGGGTGAACAACCCGTTGAAGAGTTGCGAGAGGAACCACATCCCCAGGTAGATGAGGGCGGGGACCTCCACGAACCAGGGCAGGAAGAAGAGGGGGACGAAGGTGATGACCCGCGCCGTGGGGAAGAGGACCAGGTACGCGGCCAGGACGCCGGAGATGGCCCCGCTCGCGCCCACGGTGGGGACGGTGGAGGCCGGGGCCATGAAGATGTGGGCCAGGCTGGCGGCGAACCCGCACAGGAGGTAGAACATGAGGTACCGGAGGTGGCCCATGCGGTCCTCCACGTTATCCCCGAAGATGAAGAGGGCCCACATGTTGCTGATGAGGTGCCACCATCCCCCGTGGAGGAACATGGAAGTGAAGATGGTCAGGAGTTGGCCAGGGTCAAAGGGGCCAAGGCGCAGGAAGCGCGCCGGCACCACGCCACAGACCAGGAGGACGCGCTGCAGTTGCATGGGGCCGAGGGAACTCTCCACTAGGAAGACGAGGACGTTGACGGCGATGAGGAGCCAGTTGATGAAGGGGAATTCCCGGGAACGGACCGTATCCTGCAAGGGAAACATTGGCCACCTCTGCGTTTCGGTTTCAGCGCGCCGGAGACCCTTGGCGGGCACAAGTGTACCACAAAGGCCGGGGCGGAGCAAGACACCGTGTTCTACTTGCAGGGCTGCCTCATTCTTACTTACTTACAGAACGCTGACATGCTCCGTTGAGGGTCGGGCAGGTGCCCAACCTTTCCAGAGGCAATGCGGTCTGGCGGCCTGGAGCAAGCCGTCAACGAATTGGCCAACGAACTTACGAATGAGCCCGGCGCGACCGCAAGCCATTCGTTTATTCGTTCCTTCCCGGCGCGGAGGCACGCCAGGAGGCGTGCCCTACGGTCCGCCGCGCCAGAGGGCTGTCAGAGTTCCATAGTAAGTAATGAGTCAGCCCTGGTCGCAACCCGGCCCGTTTGACTTCTGAATCCCCATCGGCTATAATGGTTTTGCGCTCAGGCGGCAGACCCATTTCCCAGCGCGGCAGGCTCATGGCGACGGAGATCACCTTCTCCCTTGAGGAAGCCGACCTGGTGGCACTGGCCCGCCACCAGATAGAGCGGTCCCCTTCCCTCCAGAAGCGGTATCGCCTCCAGAAGTACGGCCTGGTCTTCGGGTTCCTTGCCCTGGCCGTGGTGTCGGGCGCGGTATGGGGCAAGGTCTCCCTCGCGCTCTACTTTGCAGGGCTGGCCCTGTTCTTCTTCGCTTTCTACCCGCTGTACTACCGCTGGCTCACCAACCGGACGCTGCGGCAGATCGTGAGCGCCCGCCTGAACCCCAGAGCCTTTGCCCAACGCAGCCTGCGCATCACGCCCGAGGGCCTGATCCAGGCGGTAGAAGGCTTTGCAGTGACGATGGGGTGGGACCGCCTGGGTCCCGTGACCGTCACCCCGGACCACGCGTTCCTGGCTGTAGACGGTGTATATGCCCTGGTCGTCCCGCGGGCTCAACTCGGTGAAGAGGAGTTCAACGCCTTCATTCAGGCCCTGCAGAGGCACATGCCCTGAGCCTTCGCCAGCGGGACCGGTCTGACCGCGGGACACACCGGCCCCCTGGGCATGCAGGTTGCGGGCCAGATCCTTCGGGGCTGCCAGGAGGACTGGCCAGGGTGTTTCGGCAGTTCGGGAGATTTGCAGCCCCTTCATTAGCGCAAAGAGGTCGCTCTGACAGGTGTCGGGGCCCTGGGACCTGCGCTGGCCGTGCGAGGAAAGGAGGTGGTGAACGCCAGAGAGCCTGGCAAGCCTGCATAGGGGACACAACACAGTGCGGCTGTCCGTTGATCAGCACGAGCGCATGTCACACTGGCAGAAGGAGGCCCTTATGACGGCAAAACGCGAATCTCGGTCGGCCATCGCGGAACTCTTCGCACCACCCCTCATCAAGATGTACCTGATCGCCCTCGTCTTGGTGATCATCGCGGAGTTCATCGGCACTGTGCGCTGGACTCCCGTTGCCAAGATCACCATCCTGCTGGTCCCCTTCTTCCACACCATCTACCTGGCGGTAGCCTTTGCCCCGCAACTCTTGGGCCGCTGGGTCAAACTCTACAGCCTGGAGGACTCGGCCTGGGCCGCCGGCATCATCGTGACCGCCACCTACCCCCTCATGGCGCGCTATGGCACCCTGGTCGGCCCCAACGTGCCCAAACTGCTGCAGGCTGGCCTTGCCCTCATCCTCCAGGAGATCGGCAACAACTGGGGGTCCATCGCCATCGCGCTGCCTATCGGCATCCTCCTGGGCCTCCGGCGTGAGGTGATCGGGGCCTGCTACTCCGTGGCCCGTGAGCCCAACCTGAGCCTGATCGGCGACATCTACGGGTTGGACTCGCCGGAAGGCCGCGGCGTGCTGGGCACTTACATCACAGGCACCGTGTTGGGCACGGCCTTCTTCAGCATCCTCGGCAGCCTCTTCGCGGCCACAGCCCCGGCCATCTTCCATCCTCTGGCCCTGGGCATGGCCATGGGCATCGGCAGCGCCAGCATGATGACCGCCGGGTCTGCCACCCTGGCCGAGGCCCTGCCGGCCTACAAGGACCAGATCCTGGCCTTCGCCGCCGCCAGCAACCTGATCACCGGCGTCACCGGGCTCTACGCCTCGTGGCTGGTCGGCATCCCCTTCGCCGAGTGGGTCTACCGGCTGCTGGGCAAGCGCAGGGAGCAGGTTGCAGCAGCGGCCCAGGCCACGGTGAAGCAGGTCCGCCCCAAAATCAAGGTTGGGTGGACGATGTTCCACGTGACCCTGATTTCCCTCCTGGTCCTCATCGGCAACTGGGTGGCGACGAAGGTCCCGCCGTGGGATGCCTTCATCGGCATGCTCCTCCTGTGGCTCATGGTGCTGGTGGGGGTCCTCCTGGCCCGGTATGTGCCGGTCTTCGTGCCCACCATCGCCTACATCGGCACACTGGCCCTGATCGTGACCATGCCCGGCTTCCCAGGGTCGGTCCAGATCCTGGAGTTCGTCAAGAAGGTCAACTTCCTGGCCCTGGCGACGCCCATCATCGCCTTCACCAGCCTGTCCATTGCCAAGGACCTCTCCACCTTTGCGAAGATGGGATGGCGCATTGTGGTGGCAGCCCTGATCACCCTGTTCTCCGTCTTCTTCTCAGCGGCGGTGATCGCGGAGATCATCCTGCGCATCCAGGGCTTCCCACGCTAGGCGAGAGGCCCCTGGCCGACTTGTCTCAGGTTCTGACGCACAGAGACACGAGGGGCCTTGCTGATACCCCCGTGTCTCTGTGCCTTTCCAGCAGGTTCTTTCCCTCCCGCGGAGCGGTTTATGGACCTTACAGATGCTCTCGTCGCCTGCGTAGGGCGTGTAGATGAGGCCGTGGCAGATCTTATGCGCCGGGAGCGGGAGCGCCAGGAGATCACGTTGGACCTGATCGCCGCGGAGAACACCGCTCCCCAAGCTGTCCTGGCGGCGGTGGGCTCTGCCTTCAACAACAAGACGGCCGAGGGCTTCCCTGGCCGCCGCTACCACACCGGCTGCGAAGTCGCCGACGAGATGGAGGCGCTGGCAGTGGAGCGGGCGAAGGCCCTCTTCGGTGCCGAGCATGCCAACGTCCAGCCTCACTCCGGCGTCAACGCCAACCTGGCCGTCTACGCCGCGGTGCTGGAGCCCGGGGACCGGGTGCTGGGCATGAAACTGAGCCACGGCGGGCACCTTTCCCACGGAGATGCTGCCTCCGTCACAGGGCGTGTCTACCAGTTTGTCCACTACGGGGTGGACCCCCAGACGGAACTGCTGGACTACGACGAGATCCGCACCCTGGCGCGCCAGCACCGGCCGAAGATGATCGTGGCCGGTGCCAGTTCGTATCCGCGCCTCATAGATTACGCAGCCCTGCGCGCCATTGCCGACGAAGTCTCGGCCTACCTCCTGGTGGACATGGCCCACATTGCCGGGCTGGTGGCCGCCCGGGTCATCCCGAGCCCTGTGCCCCACGCTGACTTCGTCACCTTCACCACCTACAAGACCATGATGGGGCCCCACGGCGGGGTCATCCTCTGCCGGGCAGCCCACGCACGGAGGGTGGACCGTGCCGTGTTCCCGGGCGTGCAGGGAACTCCCACCCTCTCCCTCGTGGCGGCCAAGGCGGTCTGTTTCCACCTGGCCACCACGCCCGCCTTCGCCGCAGTGCAGCGGGCCACCTTGGCCAACGCCCAAACGCTGTGCCAGGAACTCGCCCGACGGGGGTACCGTCCTGTCACCGGCGGGACGGAAAACCACCTCATCCTGCTGGACCTGCGGGGCGTGGGGCTGAAGGGGAACCAGGCCGAGCAGGTCCTTGCCGAAGCCGGCATCCTCACCAACCGCAACGTGATCCCTTACGATCCAGAACCGGTGCAGGTCACCAGCGGACTCCGCCTGGGGACGCCTGCCGTCACGGCCCGGGGGATGGGGGAAGCGGAAATGCGGACCATCGCCGCCCTGATCGGGCGTGTCCTGGCCGAGCCAGACGATGCAGGGGTCAAGGCCGACGTCCGCAGGGAAGTGGAGGCCCTGTGCAGGGCCTTCCCCCTGGCGGCGCGGGGCCTCTGACGGGACCTCGCCCTTCCCCTCTTCCGGATCGGAGAGGGGAAGGAGGATGAGGGGAGGTTCTGAGCAAAGCGACCGGGAGGTAGGGGCGCACGGCTGTGCGCCTTCCAGCACCACCCCCTGGGCCCCCTCTCCCGCAGCGCGGGGAGGGCTGGGGGAGGGGTGCTCAGAAGACCGTATTGTCAAAATCCTCTGTGGTCAAGGACTACTCCCTAGAGCAATTCTCAAAGAGGTGGACGATGGACCTCAGACAGTTTGAAGAACTACAATCCGCCGTTGATGGGGCATGGCTCGCCCAGGTGCTGCAGGAAATGGTCGCCATCCGCAGCGAGAACCCGTTTGACGAGCCACCGTCGCCAGGCTACCGGGAACAGGAGATGGCCGAGTACTTGACCGGCCGTCTGGCGGACCTGGGAATACGTGCCGAGTGGAGAGAGGTGCGTCCCGGCCGCCCCAACGTGTTCGGCTATCTCCCAGGGAGGGAGGGCCATTTCACCCTGGCCCTGGCCGGACATACCGACACGGCCCGCACCACTAATTATCCGGACGCCTACAATGTGCGGTTTGAGGATGGCAAAGTCTATGGGCGTGGCGCCTGTGACATGAAGGCCGGGCTGGCGGCTTACCTGGCCGTGGCCAAGGCCCTTCAGGAGAGCAAGACCATCCTGCGGGGCAACTTGCTCCTCTGCTTCAACGTGGACGAGGAGTACCAGATGCTCGGGTCCAAGGCTATCGGCCGGGAAGGCCCCCGGGCTGACCAGGGGATCATCGGCGAGCCGACGAGCCTGGCGGTATGCCCGGCTAACAAGGGGCGCGTCAGCACCAAGATCAT
>JBMFPD010000008.1:0-24723 GCA_049969295.1 Anaerolineae bacterium
GCCGACTGTCGCCTGCTGTGGAGACGCACCTGAGGGAAGCGAACCGAGGGGGAACCCTGCTCAGCGCACGTTCCCGATCCCATGTGACCCAGCCCGGAGCCTGGCCCTGCGGGGGAGCACGCCGCGGGGCAGGTCCTGGGGCCCTTCCCCCGACCTCTCAGCGGAAGCGCCGCCAGGAGGCGCGGATGTAGAAGGCCAGGGCGACGGCGAAGAGGAGCCCGAAGAGCGCGCCTTCCAGCGAGGCCGTCCCGCGGAGGATGTTGACGGCCACGACCACCGCGCTGGCTGCTGCCAGGCCGTATACACCCCACCGCTTCCACTCGTAGATAGCGTAGGCGCAGACAGCCCCCACGATGAAGTAGGCGGTGTAGAAGATGAGCTCCCCCCGGGACATGGGGGGCGCTTCCTGAAGGCCGAGGAGGACCAGGACCCCCAGCACAGCCCCCAGGGTGAAGAAGACCTGCATCAGCCAGAGAAGGACCAGGAAGACGCAGCCCCGCCCACGTTCCTGCTTCATCGCCGCACCTCCACGTCTGCCCGCATCTTACCCCAAAGGACGCGGCCTGTCAACCGCTTCTGGACAAGGCTGCAGGGCTGGCTCATTTATAACACCAGCCTTCTAGCGCGGCAGTCCGTAGGGCACGCCTCCTGGCGTGCCCTCTGCGCCGGGAAGGGCGGTGATCGCCTTCCCTTTTGTAGAAGCGAGACAGCCCCGACAAGGCTTGCGGCTGCATTTCATGTCGGCCGTTCGGGCGGTTCCGTCGCTCGCCCGGTGCCAGTCGCGCGGAGGACTCGGTTGCACCTTTTGTTGGTGGCTGATGACCTTGTGGTCCCATGCCGCGAGGTGAACCTCACCCTACCCCCGCCGCCTTCGGCGGCACCCCCTTCCCTCCCCGATGCGGGGAGGGAAGGGGGTGGGGGGATGGGAGAGGTCGGTCTTCCCGCGCCCCCGACTCACCAACACAAGATGCAACCGCAACCGCGGAGGGGAGATTTTGTCGCCCTCCCCGGATATGGTACAATCCACCTCACAGGATCATCCCACGCCGGGAGCAGGAGAGGATGTGGCACGTGGTGGGGCACGGCTGGGCCGTGCGCCTCTTGCAGAAAGGGCTGGAAGAAGGGCGGATCGCCCATGCGTACCTCTTCTCGGGGCCACCGCAGGTGGGCAAGACCACCCTGGCCCTGGAGTTCGCGCGGGCCCTCCTCTGCACGGGCGAAGGGCGTCCCTGCGATGCCTGCCCAGCCTGCCGCAGGGTCCAGGCCGGCACCCACCCGGACCTGCACCGGGTAGAGGGCACGGGCAAAGGCGGAGCCATCCTCATTGACCAGGTCCGGGAGTTGCGGCAGGGGGCCGCGTTGGCCCCTGTGCACGGGCCTTACCGCGTGTACGTGGTGCCTCATATAGAACGAGCCACCACCGAAGCGGCCAACGCCCTCCTCAAGACGCTGGAGGAGCCTCCGCCACAGGTGGTGCTCCTCCTGACGACATCCCACCTGGCCTCCCTGCTGCCCACCATCGTCTCCCGCTGCCAGGTCCTGGCCCTCCGCCCCCTCCCCCGGGAGGAGGTGGAGGCGGCCCTGCGGGACCGATGGCATCTCCCGGAGGCCGACGCCGCTCTCCTGGCCCGCCTGTCCGGGGGAAGGCTGGGCTGGGCCGTGCGGGCCAGCCAGGACCCCCAGCTCCTGGCGCGCCGGGGAGCCTGGCTGGATGCGCTGCACCAGGCCCTGCGCAGCGGCCGCCTCCAGCGCCTGCGCCAGGCCGAAACCCTGGCCACTCTCCCGGAGGAGGAGGTCCAGGAAGTGCTGGACCTCTGGGCCGGGTACTTCCGGGACCTCCTGGTCTGGAAGGGGGGATACCCGGACGGGATACACCACGTGGACCGGCATGCCGCCCTAGCGGAGGTGGCTGGCCGCTGCACTCTGGAGCAGGCACGGGAAGCCCTGCGGGCCGTCCTGGCTACGTGGGACGCCCTGCAGCACAATGCAAACCGCCGGCTGGCCCTGGAGGTGCTCCTCCTCTCCCTGCCCGGCGTGGCGTGACATGCTCAGAGAAACGCGGAACGAACCTTTGGGGGATTTCCTATGCCCGTTGTCGTCGGAGTGCGGTTCAGACCTGTGACCAAGATCTACCACTTTGACCCCGGGGACCTGACGGACCTGAAGGAAGGGGAGTACGTGATTGTGGAGACGGCCCACGGCCACGAGATGGGACAGGTCGTCTTCCCGCCCAAAGAGGTCCCCGAGGAAGAGGTGGTGGGGCAACTGAAGAAAGTCCTCCGGCGGGCCACTGCCTGGGACGCCGTCCAGGCTGCCTATTACCGGGCCCGGGAGGCCAAAGCGCTGGAGCGCTGCGAGGAGAAGGTCAGGGAACATAACCTGCCCATGAAACTCATCGCCGCGGAGTACAGTTTCGATGGCTCGCGGCTCGTCTTCTACTTCACGGCGGAGAAGCGGGTGGATTTCCGCGCCCTGGTGCGGGACCTGGCACGCACCTTCAAGACGCGCATTGAACTGCGGCAGGTCGGGGTGCGGGACGAGGCCAAACTGCTCGGCGGGATCGGGCTGTGCGGGCGGGAACTGTGCTGCCACACCTGGCTTGCGGAGTTCAACCCTGTCTCCATCCGCATGGCCAAGCAGCAGGACATGCCCCTCAACCCAGCCGACATCTCCGGCCTCTGCGGGCGGCTCCTCTGCTGCCTCGCCTACGAGAACGACGTCTACGCGGAGATCAAGGCCCGGCTGCCCAAACTGAAGGCCACCGTGATGACCCCCCACGGACCGGGCAAGGTGGTGGGCGTCAACGCGCTCAAGGAGACGGTGAGCGTTCAACTGGAAAGCGAAGCCATCCTGGAATTCTCCGTGGCCGACCTGCAAGAGGTGCAGGAAGCAAAGAAGGCGGCTCCGCAGGCACCGCCTTCCGCGCCCAAGGAACCCCGGGCCAAACGGCGCCGTCGGTCCAAGGGGGCGAAGGGGCAGGCAGAAAGCGCACCGGAACCCCCACAGTGATGGAAAAGGCCGGGCTTTGGAAGCCCGGCCTTGCTCATCCCGCGCCCGGAGGGTGGCAAGAGGGCCTTGCCCCGCACATGGGGACCCTGGGCGGGGGCCCGGGGCGGATGGAGTGGGAACTCGCCCAGACCTTTAGGGCTTCTTCTCCTCGGACGGGGGGAAGCGAGGCTCCACGATCAGTTTGACGGCTGTCCGTTCCTGCCCCCCGATATCCACCTCCGCGAATTCCGGGATGCAGATGACGTTGATCCCGTCCAGCTGGAGGTACCCCCGGGCGATGGCCACGGCCTTGACAGCCTGGTTGACGGCACCTGCGCCGATGGCCTGGACCTCGGCCCGTCCCTTTTCTCTGACCACCCCGGCGATCGCTCCCGCCACTGCCGTGGATCTGGACTTGGCAGACACCTTGATGACTTCCATGGCCCTCGCCTCCCGTGAATGCTTGCGCTGATGAGAACCCATCGGCCCACGTGGGCAGGGCGTCCCCTCATGGGCACCCTGTAGGCCACAGGGGGCATCCGCGAGCACGGGCCCTCTCTGGCCCATGCCCGCGCCTCAGGGCATCAGGCAAGAGCGACCTGGTATGACCCCTTGTCCAACCGACTGCGGAGCGATGGGGCGGTGCGCCCCCCACTTCCCTCTCTATTGTACATCACTTTGCCAGGAAAGGCAAGGGTTTACTTTGCATAATCCACGGCACGGGTCTCCCGGATGACCGTGACTTTGATCTGCCCTGGGTACTCCAGGTTCTCCTCAATCTTCTGGGCGATCTCCTTGCTCAGCCGGATAGCCGCCAGGTCGTCAATCTCCTCCGGCTTGACGATGACGCGGATCTCCCGCCCGGCCTGGATGGCGTAGCACTGGTCCACCCCGGGGAAGGAGTGGGCCACTTCCTCCAGGGCCTTGATCCGCTTCACATAGGCCTCCAGGGACTCCCGGCGCGCTCCGGGCCGTGCCCCAGAGATGGCGTCGGCCGCCTGGACCAGGACCGCCTCCACGCTTTTCGGCTCCTCTTCCCCGTGGTGCGCGGCGATGCAGTTCACCAGGTCCTCCGAGAGGCCGTAACGCCGGGCCAGGTCCGCGCCGATGAGGGCATGGGGGCCCTCCACCTCGTGGTCCACGGCCTTGCCGATATCGTGCAGAAGGCCGCCCACCTTGGCCAGGTAGACGTTGGCCCCCAGTTCCGCGGCCATGACGCTGGCCAGCCGGGCCGTCTCCACCGCGTGGAGCAACTGGTTCTGCCCGTAACTGGTGCGGAACTTGAGGACCCCCAGGAGGCGGACGAGGTCCGGATGCAGGCCGTGCACGCCCAGTTCCTGCACCGTGCTCTCGCCCTCCTCCCGGATGATCTCCTCCACCTCGCGCTCGGTCTTGCTGACGATCTTCTCAATGCGCCCGGGGTGGATGCGCCCGTCCACGATGAGTTTCTCCAGGGCGCGGCGGGCGATCTCCCGGCGCACCGGGTCAAAGGCCGAGACGATCACCGCCTCCGGGGTGTCGTCCACCACCAGGTCCACCCCTGTGGCCTGTTCCAGGGCCCGGATGTTCCGTCCGCCGCGGCCGATGATGCGTCCCTTCATCTCATCGCTGGGAAGGGGCACGGCGGAGACGGTCAGTTCCGAGACCTGCTCGGAGGCCATGCGCTGGATGGCCAGGCTGATGATCTTCTGGGCTTTGCGGTTGGCCTCCTCCTGGGCCTCGGCCTCCACCCGCCGGATCACGGCCGCCACTTCCTTCCGGGACTCCTCCTCCACCACCTTGAGGAGGAGGGCCTTGGCCTCTTCCTTGGTCATCCCAGAGACCCGCTCCAGTTCGGCCTGGCGCTTGGCCTCCAGTTTGTCCAGGTCGTTCTTCCGCTTGTCCAGTTCGCTCTGGCGCTGGTTGAGCCGCCGCTCGCGGCTTTCCAGTTGTTCGTTCCTGTGCTCCAGGGCTTCCTGGCGCTTCTGGAGACGCTCTTCTGCCCGCTCCAACTCCTGCTTGCGCCGGGCGATCTCCTGCTCGGCCTCGGTGCGCAGTTTCAGGGCCTCATCCTTGGCACCGAGGACGATCTCCCGGGCCTTGGCCTGGGCCTCGGCGAGGATCTTCTCCCGCTGCTCACCCAGGGCCTTGCGCCGGGTTTCCTCCAGGTACTGGCGCAGCAGGTAGCCCAGCAGGAAGGCCACCACCGCCACGCCCAGGAGCGTTGCTACAAAGATCCACAGGTTCCGCGTCCAAAACATCGTCTATCCTCTCCCTCGTTTTCGGTCTTCCACGGGTTTGGGCTGGCCGGTCTCTCCTCCTGGGGCATCCGGCCTGCCGCGGCTGTGTGCAGAAGCCTCGGTTCACTCCCAGGGCTCTGGCTCGCGCCCCAGGGCTTCCCAGGCTTTCCTCGTGGCTTCCACAGCCTCGGCGTAGTCAAACCCTCTTCTGGTGAGGTAGCCCAGCATCCGCTGGCGGAAGGTGCGGGCGTCCAGGTCTTTCCAGCGCTCCGCTCGTTTCAACGCCAGGTCCACGGCCTGGGCTTCTCCATCCACTTCAGCCAACGCGGCCTCAATGGTGGCTTCGTCCACCCCTTTGCGCCGCAGTTCCCAGCGCAGGGCCCGCTCTCCCCTGGGGCGGAAGGCCTGCCGGTTCTCCACCCAGAAGCGGGCGAAGGCGGCATCGTCCAGCCACCGGTTCGCCTGCAGTTTGGCCACCACGGCTTCAATGCGCGTCTCTGGCTCTCCCTTGCGCTGCAGGTAGTGCCGGACCTCCCACGTGCTGCGCGGCCGGTACTTCAGGAAGCGCAACGCCCGCTCGTACGCCCGGTGGAAGGCGTCCAGGTCCCGCAGGGCCTGCACTTCTTCTTCGGTGAGGACCTGCCCCTTGCGCAGGCGCGCTGCCTCCACCGCCGGCAGGCTGAAGGCAAACGCCCCGTCCAGGTACACGTTCACCCGCTCCGGGTTCTTGCTCTGGAACCGCAGCCGGGTCACCGTCGGGGACACAGCCTCCCCCTTCCTCAAAACAAAATAGCCGCAGCACAAAATGGCCGCAGCTATCGCTCCGACTCCTCCAGTCCGCAGGTCGGACCCTATGGGCCAAAGGATGCGAAAAGCCCCCGTGCGCCGAGGCGCACCACCCCAAGCAGCCTGCGGAAGGCTGCTCTATTGCCTCACCTCACACGTCTCCGTGCGCTTGTGTCCGTATCCGCACCCTCCAGGGTCACGACTGCCTGTCTCTGCTCAAAGGACCTGCAAGACGTCCCTGATGCTCTGGGACCGCATCTCTTGCCCGTTCAGGGCCTCGCTGTCCCACGGTCCAGGACGCCCCACCTCGGCCCTCTATGCGCTTCGGGGGCGGACGGGAAGAAGACCTGCCCCCGCACCGTACTGCTTCTGCCGGCTGGAATGAAGCCGCTTTGCGATAGCCGCTCAGGCACGGAATCACCCTTCCGCGCCCTTGGCCGTGTTCCCTCGCTCTCCAGCCTGCCCCTGGGCGGTGAACTACCCCCAGGGCCCGACCCTCACCCCAGGGACAGGCCTCGCCTCCGTCTTGGGTTCTGGCTTTTCCCTCCGTTTTCCTCTTTACGTGAAAACGCTCGTGCCTTGGGTCTTCGCGGCCTGCCAGCACTCCTCGTAAGAGGGCCCCGCCCCGAAGAGGACGGACCTGAAGGCAAGGGAGAGACCTGCTGGCCAGACCTTATCTTCTATTTTACGTCAGGTGGTCCGAAAAATCAAGTTTTGTTAAACGGCCTGTTCCGGCGAGTCTGGCAACTTGCCCCTCGCCCGGAGGAACCGCTCGCTGGGTGGGGGCAGGTGCCGGGTGCGCCAGGCCTCCAACGCCGCGTCCAGGGCCTGGTGCAGGTCCAGCCAGTCCTTCACCGTCAGCACCAACCCCTCGCAGTCGGCGGCCAGGAAGTAGGGGCCCAGGTGTCGTCGGACCCAGTCTGGGGGCTGAGGCCATTCCTTCAGTTCCACCACGACCGCGGAATGGCCGATGTAGGGCCGGATAGGGCCCATGCCCCGCGCCTCCAGGTCGCCCTTGTGGAAGTGCTGGTAGAGAAGCGTGGAGCGGGTGATGCGCACCGCACTGTAGGGCACGGCCAGTTCCTGGGAGGGGACGCGGACGCGGAAGCTCTCCTCCCCGACCTCCACCCAGGCCCAGCCCTTCGCCCAGGCGCGGTAGACGAGGAGGGCGATGGCGGCTGCGGCCCCCAGGAGCCACAGGGGTCGGATGGGCCGGAGGGCCGGAGGGTTCCAGAGGAAGAGAACCACGCACCCCAGGAGGACCAGGACGCCCGGCCAGAAGGCCATCTCCCACAGGCCCTGGTAGACGAGCAACGGAAACCGCCGGTGGGCAGCGCGTTGAGCGTTCTCCGTCATCGGTCGGCCTCCTCTTGGAGCGGGTCCAGGTGGACCGTGTCCCCCAGGAGCACAAGGTCAGCCTCGCCCGCTGGAGTCACCGTGAGGTAGGTGATGGAAGCGTTCCCCACTTTGTAGGACCACCAGGGGGCCCCTCGGGGCCCCAAGAGGCCCGCCACTGCAGCACGGATGGCCCCGGCATGGGTTACCAGGACCACTGTTTCCCCCTGGTGGAGGGCGAGGATCTCGCCGATGGCCCGGCTCACCCGCTGGAAGAAGGCGCGCCGCTGCTCGCCGCCAGGCCAAGTGAAGTCCAGGTCGTCCTTGTTCAACCAGCGCTCGTAGAAGTCGGGGAAACGCTGCGCGAACTCTTCCGTGGTGAGGCCGCTCACCTGGCCCACGCCGATCTCCCGCAGGTCGGGATGGAAGATGAGGTCCAGGCCGAGGCGCTGGGCGATGGGCTCGGCCGTCTGGACGGCCCGGCGGAGGGGACTGCTGTAGAGGCGCTGGACAGGTGGCTTCCACTCCGCCAGCCTCTCGGCGACCCGCGCCGCCTGGAGGTGCCCGAGAGGGGTCAGGGTGCCATCAACGTTGCCGCCCTGCCAGAGGCCGAGGCGGTTGGCATCACTCTCGGCGTGGCGCACCAGGATCAGGTGGGTGAGCCAGTCCCTCTCGCTTTCGGACATCAGACTTTCCCTCTCCTGGAATCCGTTGAAAGCCTCATTCGGTGTCGGTCCCTCCGGAGGGGATGGGTCCCTGCGTCGCCGCATACCAGGCGCACAGGTCCCGCAGGATGCAGCGCTCGCACTGGGGCCTCCGGGCTCCGCACACCGCCCGGCCGTGGCGGATGATGTTGATGTGGAAGGGGTAGTAGGTGGCCGGGGGCAGCAGGGCCTCCAGGATGCCGTGGGCCTTCTCCCGCGACGCCCTGGAAGGGATGAGGCCCAGGCGTTTGCTGACGCGGTGGACGTGGGTGTCCACAGGGAAGGCCGGCATGCCAAGAGCGAAGAGGAGGACGATGGCCGCCGTCTTGGGCCCCACCCCATTGAATGAAGTGAGCCACCTGCGCGCTTCCTCCAGGGGCATCTCCTGCAGGAAGTCCAGCGAAAGGGTGCCCCGCTCCTCCGTGATGCGTTCCAGCGCGGCCTTGATCCGCTGGGCCTTCTGCGCACCCAGGCCCGAGACCTGCACTGCCCGGGCGATCTCCTCCACGGGGGCGTCCCGCACTGCCTCCCAGGTGGGGAAGCGTTCCCGCAGGCGGCGGAACGCCTGGTCCCGCAGGCGGTCGTTGGTGTTCTGGCTGAGGATGGTGGAGACCAGCGTGCCGATGGGGTCGGAGGGACGCGGCTTCGGCTCGCCGTAGGCCTCCAGGAGGCGGCGATGCACATCCAGGGCCTTGCGCCGAAGGGCTTCGGTGCTTTCGTCCTCCAAAGGATGAGAGCGCAAATGTTCGGCCACGTGGACACTCCGTGCGAAGGTGGAGACCGTGCTTCCTGATGGTACCACGGGAGGGCTTCAGGGTCAAGAAGAGAGGACATCCCCCCAGGGCTGTCTCATTTTTACAAAAGGGAAGGCTATAGAGGGCACGCCAGGAGGCGTGCCCTACGGTCTGCCGCGCCAGAAGGCTGTCAGAGTTCTATGAGGATGAGTCAGCCCTGGACATCCCCGGCTCCCTCGCCATCGCCTCCAGCACCCGCAGGAGGCGCGCCTGCCAGATGGCTGGCTGGTCCGCCCCCTGCACCCACACGCGCCGCCGCTGGACCCGTGCCACATCCCCCAGCACCTGCTGGAGGCGCTCCCGGTTCATCTGCTCCAGGCTCTCCGCGTGGATGACGAATTGGCCTTCCTCCTGGGTCACCGCCTGCGCGCCGGCGGCAAGGGCCAGCGTCTTGAGGCGCAGTTGGTAGAGCAGGTTCTGGACCGGCTCCGGCAGCGGCCCGAAGCGGTCCTGGAGCTCGCTCTCCAGTTCCTTGACCTGGGCTGGCTCCTGCACGGAGGCCAGCCGCCGGTACAGTTGCAGCCGCAGACGCTCCGAGGGGACGTAGACCGCCGGGATGTAGGCCTGGAGGGGCAGTTCAATGGAGACGAGAGGCAGGAGGGACGACTCGGCGCGCCGCCGGCGCCGGGGGGCCTTCCGGGGTGCAGGCTCGCCCTCAGCCTCCTCGGGCTGGCGGCCTTCCTCCCGCTCCTGGCGCAGCCGGCGCACGGCCTCGGCCAACAGGCGGCAGTAGAGGTCAAACCCCACTGCGGCGATGTGGCCGTGTTGCCGCGCCCCCAGGATCTCCCCCGCGCCGCGGATCTCCAGGTCCCGCATGGCGATGTGGAACCCTGAACCCAGGTCCCGGGCCTCCACCACCGCCTCCAGGCGGCGCCGTTCCACCGGGCTCAGGATGTAGTGCTTGGGGATGAGGAGGTAAGCGTAGGCCCGCACCGCGCTGCGCCCCACCCGGCCCCGCAATTGGTACAGTTGGGCCAGCCCGAAGCGGTGGGCGCGGTTGATGATGATGGTGTTGGCGTTGGGGATGTCCAGGCCGCTCTCAATGATGGTGGTGCAGACCAGGACGTCTATCTCGCCGTTGGCGAACTGGAGCATCACCCGCTCCAGGTCCTTCTCCGGCATCTGGCCGTGGGCCACCGCGACCCGCGCCTCCGGGACCAGGCTCTGCACGCGGGCGGCCATCTGCTCGATCCCCTGCACCCGGTCGTGGACGAAGTAGACCTGCCCGCCGCGGTCCAGTTCGCGGCGGATGGCCTGGCGGATGAGGGCCTCGTCGTACTCCGCCAGGACGGTCCAGATGGGCAGCCGCTCCTCCGGCGGGGTCTCAATGGTGCTCATGTCCCGCACGCCGGTCAAGGAGAGGTGCAGGGTGCGGGGGATGGGCGTGGCGGTGAGGGTCAGGACGTCCACCTCCTTGCGCAACTGCTTGAGGCGCTCTTTGTGGGCCACGCCGAACCGCTGCTCCTCATCTATAATGACCAGGCCCAGGTCCTTGAAGCGGACGTCCTTCTGGAGCAGGCGGTGGGTGCCGATGACGATGTCCACCGAGCCTTCTTCCAGCCGGCGGAGGATCTCCTTCTGGCGGGCCCGGGAGCGGAAGCGGGAGAGCATCTCCACCTCCACCGGGAAGGGAGCCAACCGCTCCTGGAAGGTCTTGAAGTGCTGCTGGGCCAGCACCGTGGTCGGGACGAGGACCGCCACCTGCTTGCCGTCCATCACCGCCTTGAAGGCGGCGCGGACGGCGACCTCCGTCTTGCCGTAGCCCACGTCGCCGCAGATAAGGCGGTCCATGGGGACCTCCCGCTCCATGTCGGCCTTGACGGCCTCAATGGCATGCAACTGGTCCTCCGTCTCTATGTAGGGAAAGGCGGCTTCCAGTTCCCTCTGCCAGGGGGTATCGGGGCTGAAAGCGTGGCCCCGGACCACGGCGCGGGTGGCGTAGAGGTCCAGGAGTTCCTGCGCGATCTCGTCCACGGCTTCCCGGGCGCGGGCCTTGACCTGCTCCCAGTCGGTGGTGCCCAGGCGGTGGAGGGTGGGTGGCTCGTCCGTCAGGCCCACGTAGCGGCTCAGGCGGTCGGCCTGGTGCACGGGGACGTAGAGGCGGTCACCCGCGGCGTACTCCACTAGGATGTACTCCTTGGGGACGCCGTCCAGGTTCAGGGTGGCTAGCCCTAGGAAGCGGCCGATGCCGTGTTCAATGTGGACCACGTAGTCGCCAGGCTGGAGGTCGGCGAAGAAGGCTTCCGGGGCCACGGCCTGGGGCCGGCGGGCGCGGCGCGGCTTGGGACGGGCCCAGCCGAAGAGTTCCCCATCGGTGAGGAGGTAGAGGGCCTCCGGGCCTGGGGCGGGCTGGGCGCTCACGGCAAGGTCCAGCACCCACCCTTCGTCCAGGATGCGCCGGGCCACCACCACGCTGCCAGGGGCCGGTGGCTCCAGGAGGCTGCCGCTGGGGGCAACGGCCACCCCGGCCTCATCCAGCAGTTCCCGCAGGCGGGAGGCCTGGCGGCTCAGGATGACCACCCGCGAGCGCTGGGCCTGGAGCCGCTGGACCTCGGCGGCCACCCGCTTCAGTTGGCCTCCGTAGCGGTCGGCCAGGTGGAAGCGGTAGGCCAGTTCCCCCGGGGCAGGCGGTTCCTCGGCGCTGGAGAGGAGGAGGCGTGGCTCCTCCCGCAGCCGCTGCAGGAAGCCAGCGGCGTCCACATAGGGGCTGGCGAACCCTTCCGGGAGGTCGCCCGCCGTCACCAGTTCCCGGCGCAGGTCCTCGGCCTGGGCCAGGGCCTCAGCGATGGCCTCTTCCACCTCCAGGGGGTCCTCCACGACGAGGATCCCCTCCCTCGGCAGGTAATCCAGGGCTGAGGCCTCCACGTCATAGAGGTAGGGAAGGTACAGTTCCATGCCCGGGAAGGGGGCGGCTTGCTGGAGGCGCTCCAGGTCCTGACGGACCTGGCTCTGGGCGACGGGGTGGCATCTCTCCAGGTGCAGGCTGGCCGCCCGTTCGGACGCGGCAGGGCCGAAGCGCGGCAGAGCCTCGCTGGCCGGCCCGATCCAGACCTCCTGGACCCGGGTGAAGGTCCGCTGGGTGGAGGGGTCAAAGAGGCGCAGGCTGTCCACCTGGCTGCCGAAGAGTTCCATGCGCACCGGGTGCCGGGCGTTGGGCGGGTAGCAGTCCACGATGCCGCCCCTGCGGGAGAAGGTGCCGGGCTCCTCCACCACGTCCACGGGGGAGTAGCCCCAGGCCACCCAGCGCTCCAGGAGGTCCCCCAATTGGATGTGCTGGCCGACCCGGAGCCGCCGGAGGCCCAGGCGCATCTCCCGTGGAGGCAACGTGCGGTGCATGAGGGCCCGCACCGAGGCCACCACCAGGAGCCGGGCAGGCTCCTCGGCGGACCGGGCCAGGGCGGCCAGGGCCGCCAGCCGCTGCCCCCGGTTCTCCAGGGGCCAGGGTGCTCGCTCAAAGGGCAACACGCCCGGGTCGGGGAGGAGGTAGATGGCGTCCGGCGTCTCCGTCCAGGCCAGGAGTTCCTCCGCCAGGCGACGGGCCTCCTCCGGCCGGGGGACCACCACGAGGAGGGGCCTGGTCAGGTGCCGCAGGAGGCCGGCCAGGACGCAGGCGCGGGCCGAGCGGAGGAGTCGCTCCGTGCGAGGGGCGCGCCAAACACCCTGCAGGTGCTCCAGCAGGGCCTGGTACTCCGGCAGGCCATCCAACAGCCGCAGAAGTCCCGAAAGGGAAGGAGCCTCTTGCTGCTCTTCTGCCTCGGTCGCTTCCTCCAGGTACTGTACCGTCACTTCTCTTGCTTCTGCCACCCTTCACGCAACGGGGTTGAGCGGGGCCGCGTTGAAGGCGTTCATGGCGGCCTCTATCCCCAACTCCAACCAGGCCACGATGGCCTCCACCGCCCGGTCCAGAGCCCGGTCCATGGCGATGGATTCGTCCAACGTGAAATCGCTCAGGACGTACTCCACCGGGTCGCCCTGGGTGGGCCGGCCAATGCCGATCCGCAGGCGGGGGAACTCCCGGGTGCCCAGTGTGTCTATGATGTGCTGGACTCCCTTGTGGCCCCCAGAACTCCCCTGGCGGCGCAGCCGCAGCACGCCCAGCTCCAGGTCCAGGTCATCGTGGACCACCAGGAGGTCCTCCAGGGCCACCCCATAGTGCCGCACGAGAGGCCGGACCGCCTGGCCGCTCAGGTTCATAAAGGTCTGCGGCTTGGCCAGGACCACGAGATGGCCCCTGATCTGGCCCTCCGCCACGAGGGCGTGGTGCTTCCTGCGCCACAGGGAGATCCCGTGCCGCTCGGCCAGCCGGTCCAGGCACATGAACCCCACATTGTGGCGGTTGCGCGCGTACTCTGGGCCGGGGTTGCCCAGGCCCACCAGGAGCCTGGGGCCTCTTCTCTCCGTCCTTTCCTGCATGCCTCTTGTGCCACCTGAGGCCGTCCGGGGTCCCACCCTCTCCCTGCCACGCCGCCTGCGGCGGCACCCCCTTTCCTTCCCACAGATGGACCTCACCTCTACCCCCTAGCCCCCTTCCCCTCTCCGAGCCGGAGAGGGGAAGGGGGTTGGGGGATGGGGAGAGGTCCTTCTTTCCCTACCGCCGCCGGATGAGGGCCCACAGGCCCACGAGGAGTTTCCTCACCAGGGCCAGCACGCCGATGGCGACGAACGCGCCCACCGCCAGGAGGGCTCCGTAGCAGAACGCCCCTCCCAGCTTGGCTGGGTTGAAGGCAGCGGCCGGAGAGGAGGCCTGTTCCGGCGGAGGCAGGAGGGGGCCCGGGGTGGGGGTTGGCCGCGGGGTCGGCGTGGGCACCACCGGCTGCTCAATGACGACCGTGGGCGTGGGTGGAAGGGGCGTTGGCGTGATGGTGGGGGTGGGCGTGGCCTCCACCACGGGTGTGGGCGTCTCCGTCGGCTGGGCGTTGGCCACGCTGAGGCCCCGCACGTACCACTCGTCGTAGTTGCCGTCCCGCCGCACCACCCGCAGCCGCAGGCTGTAGGCCCCGTCCGGCACCAGCGTGGTGTCCCACGTCTCCAGCACTCCGTTGAGGACCGGCTGCTCGTGCACCGTGCCGATGAGGACCCAGTTCTCGGCCACGGGTTCGCGGGCGTAGTGCACCTCGTATTTCCAGAAGTTGGGATCGTCTGCCGAGCCAGTGATCACCACCCGCCCCCGCAGGATGGCATTGTCCTTGGGCGAGGTGATGACCGCCACGGTCCCCTGGCCCGGGGGTTCCTGGGCCGGACCAGCGTGCACGGCGAGAGGCACGCCCAGGGCCACCCCCAGGATCAACAGGATCCACGCGGCGCTCCACCGCTTCATGGGCCTCATAGATGGTCTCATCCTCGGGCCAGTGCCCTCTCGTATCGTGGGCCGCATCCTCTAGTCCCGGAACGCCCTCACGACCAGACAGGCGTCCTGACCGCCGAACCCGAAAGCGTTGGCCGCCGCTGCTTCCACCTTCCGGTACCGGGGCTCCCCTCGGATGAAGTCCAGGTCGCACTCCGGGTCGGGGGTCTCCAGGTTGCGGGTGGGGGGCAGGATGCCCTCCTGGATGACCTTGACCAGAGTCACGACCGAGATGGCCCCTGCCGCGCCGAGCATGTGCCCGACCACGGACTTGACGGAACTGATGGGCACCCGGTAGGCCTCTTCGCCGAGGGCCTTCTTGATGGCCTTGGTCTCGGCTGGGTCGTTGAGTTCCGTCCCCGTGCCGTGGGCGCAGATGTAGCCCAGTTCCCCCGGCTCCAGGCGGGCCTCTGCGAGGGCGTTCTGCATGGCGCGGGCAGCGGACGTACCGTCCGGCTCCGGTGCGGCCATGTGGTAGGCATCCTCCGTCAGGCCGTACCCAACCACCTCCGCCAGGATAGGGGCATCGCGGCGCAGCGCGTGCTCCAGCGTCTCCAGCACCAGAACAGCCGCCCCCTCTCCCATCACAATGCCATCCCGGCGGACGTCAAAGGGCTTGCACGCCTTCTCCGGCTCGTCGTTCTGGCGGGAGAGGGCCCCCAGTTTGGAGAAGGCAGCGTAGGCCAGGGGGGTGAGGAGCGACTCCGAGGCCCCGGCCAGCATCACATCGGCCTCGCCCCGCCGGATCCGGCTTGTCGCCTCGCCGACGGCCACGATCCCCGTGGCGCAGGCCGCCACAGGGGAGTTGGCCGGGCCACGCAGGCCGAAGCCGATGGCGATCTGGCAGGGAGCCATATTGATGAGGACCGTGATGCCCCCCACGGCATCAATGGCCCTTGGCCCTCGCTCCCGCAGGATGTGGGATTGCTGCTCAATGATCTCCAGTGCGCCGACCGCGCTGCCGATCTCCGCCCCGACCCGGAAAGGGTCTTCCCTGGAAAGGTCCAACCGCGCCTGGGCGATGGCCTCAGCGGCCGCAGCCCAGGCATATTGGGTGAAGCGGGCCGTCCGCTTGACGTCCTTGCGGTCCATGAAGTTCAGGGGGTCAAAGTCCTTGACCAGGGCGGCGATGCGGGTGGGGTAGTCCGAGACGTCAAAGTGCGTCATGGGCCCCACCCCAGAACGCCCCTCCAGGAGCCCTTTCCAGTAGGTCTCCACGCCGTTCCCCAGGGGGGTGACGGCCCCCATGCCGGTGATCACCACGCGCCGGCCGTTCCAGTGTTCGGGAAGGTGGGATGTCATCTGTTCCTCCGATCGCGATGTCTGTGCACCGATCTGCGCCTGTCTGATAGGTCAACACCCGAGAGAGGAAGGAGTTGCTCAGGCCCCGGGAGGACGCTCCCGCCGGTGCTCAGCATCGGAACCATCCCTGCCGAAGGGTGACCTGGGAGCCCTTCTTTCACCAGGAGGGTAGTGTAGCACAATTCCGCCCACTTGACAACCCCGGCCGTGGACCACAGCAAAGGGAAGGCTACAACCGCTCTTCCCGGTGCAGAGGCACGCCAGGAGGCGTGCCCTACGGTCTGCCGCCTGCCTCTTTTCCCATCCACACCCATCACCAACACACTTCCCGAACCTACCAACACCAGGTGGAACCGTAACAGGCCAGGAGAAGGTTTGACGAAGCGCCAGGGAGGTGCTATGATAGAGGTACATCAGGAGGCATCTCTCCTGACACCTTTCCAGTGCAGGAAGGAGCGGACTCTGGAGGTGGGCCATGGCAAGGCAGGTGGACGTTCCCGAGTACGCGGTGCAGGACAAGGTCACAGTGGACCCCAAACAGGCTGTCCTGATCGTGGTGGATATGCAGAACGACTTTGTGGACCCCAAGGGCGCGCTCTTCGTGCCGACCTCGCGGGAAACCATCCCGGCCATCCAGCGCCTCCTGGAGAAGGCCCGAGAGGCAGGGATGACCGTGGTCTTCACCCAGGACTGGCACGCGCCGGACGACCCAGAGTTCGCCATCTGGGGCCGCCACGCCGTGGCCGGCACATGGGGCAGCGAGGTCATCCCCGAACTGGCCCCCAGGGAGGGCGAGGCGCGGGTGCGAAAACTGGCGTATGACGCCTTCTTCGGCACAGACCTGGACTCCCTCCTGCGGGAGAAAGGCGTGCGGGATGTCATCGTCTGCGGGACAGTGGCCAACATCTGCGTGCACTACACCGCCGCCAGCGCTGCCCTGCGGGGCTACCGGGTCATCCTGCCGACGGATGCCATCTCCGCCCTGACCCCCTTTGACATGGAAGCCACCCTCCGGCAGACCTCGTGGCTGTTCCGCGGGGCGGTGACCACCGTGGACGGCATCCAGGTAGGCTGATGCATACATCTCAATCAGGGCCAAGGGGACAAGGCCCGGCACAGAGGGGTGCACACCATGAAGCGTTTCCACACCGCCACAGACGAGGACATCCGGGCGGGCCGGGTGACGGACGTCTACTTTGACCGCACCGTCCGCATCCTGCAGGCAAAAGGGAAGGACAAGGTGGTCGCCGCGGAGGTGCGCGCCAGGGCGCTGCCCAACGGCTGGCCCTGGGGCGTGCTGGCCGGCATGGAGGAGGTCCTGCGCCTTCTGGAGGGGATGGAGGTGGATGTGTGGGGCCTCCCCGAAGGGACGGTCTTCCACCCCTACGAGCCGGTGCTGACCATCGCCGGCCTCTACACCCGCTTCGCCGTCTACGAGACGCCCATCCTGGGGTTCCTGTGCCAGGCCAGCGGCATCGCCACCGCCGCAGCCCGCTGCCGCATCGCCGCTGGAGAGCGCACGCTTCTCAGTTTCGGCGCCCGGCGCATGCACCCGGCCATCGCCCCCATGATTGAGCGGGCCGCTTACCTTGGCGGGTGCGATGGCGTCTCCACCCTCCTTGCAGCAGACCTGATAGAAGCGGAGCCCTCGGGGACCATGCCCCACGCGCTCATCCTGGTCATGGGTGATACGGTGGAGGCGGTGAGAGCCTTCCACGAGGTGCTGGAGCCCAAGGTCAAACGGGTGGCCCTCATAGACACGTTCCAGGATGAGAAGTTTGAGACGCTGCGCGTGGCCGAGGCCCTCGGCGAGGCCCTCTTCGCCGTGCGCCTGGACACCCCCTCCTCCCGCCGCGGCGACATGCTGGAGATCCTCCGCGAGGTGCGCTGGGAACTGGACCTGCGGGGCTACCGACACGTGCGCCTCTTCGTCAGCGGCGGCATAGACGAGGGGAAGATCCTGCACCTCAACCCCTTCGCCGACGGCTACGGAGTGGGGACTTCCCTCTCCAACGCCCCCACCGTGGACTTTGCCCTGGACATCGTGGAGATTGAGGGGAAGCCCCTGGCCAAGCGGGGCAAGCGTTCGGGGCGCAAAGCCCTCTACCGCTGCACAGGGTGCGGGGCGCGGCAGGTTGTCCCCTGGGCGGCCGAGCCCGGGGCGTGCGCCTGCGGCGGCACCTGGGAGCGGCTGGACCGGCCGCTCCTCCAGAAGGGGCAGATTGTAACGGACCTTCCCCCGGCCAGCGCCATCCGCGCCCGGGTCCTGGAGCAACTGAAGGGCCTTTCGCTCTGAGGCGAAGGCCCTGTCGCGTCACCCCCTGGAGGAGCGCGATGGAGCCCAAGCCCCTCTACTCCCTCTCCCCTGAAGCCCAGGCAGCGATGCTGCGCAAACTGGCCCTCTACTGGGACGGCCAGTGGTTCCTGAAGACGGTGGACGAGTTCGGGCTGGAGGCCGGCATCCGCATGAACGCCCGGGTGCGGACCGCCTTCGGCCGCATTGAGATGCGGACCATGCTCAAGGCCCTGGGCAAGCGCCAGGCCGACGACCTGGTGGACGCCATGCGCATCATCGCTGCCTACGGCGAGGTGCTCATGGGGAGCGCGCTCCAAGCGGAGCACACGCTCCTCACGCCGGAGCGCGCCGAGGTGGTCATCCGGCGGTGCGCGGCCTACGAAGGGGCGCGCCGGGCCGCCCTCCCCCGGGTGGACCAGGCCTGTGTGGCCTGCGAGACGTTATGGCAGGCCTGGCTGGAGACGCTCCTCCCTGGCGTCCCGGTGCAGGTGGCCTACCCCATGCGCCAGGGGAAGGGCGACCCGTACTGCCATTTCATTGTCACACGGGGCACCCTGCAGGGATAAACCAGAAGCCAAAGGCTGGCCCGCTTTTCCGTAGTTCAGTATCCCAAGCGTCGGGCCCGGCGGTGCAACCAGACCGCCGGCACCAGGAACAGGATGCCACTGACCACGAGCACGGCCAGGTCCAGCCATGGGTTGAGGAAGCCCGTTCCCGGCACAGCCCAGTTCATCAGGTCCTGGACATAGGTCAACGGCGAGAGATAGGCCACGGCCCGTACCGCGGGGGTCATTTCCGCCAGGGGAATGAAGACCCCGCTGACGAACAGGAGCCCCCACCGCAAGAAGGTACTGGGCATCTGGACATCGCCCGGGTTGCGTGTGGGAACGGAGCCGAACGCTACTCCCAAGGCCGAGAACGAGAAGGAAGCTAGGATGACCCCCGCGGCCAGCAGCCCCACGTGGGCGATGGTTGCCCCAAAGGCCAAGGTGCCAACGAGCAGGGAAAAGGCCGATACGCCGATGGCAAAGAAGGCCCCTACCCCTATCTTGCCCAGGAGAAGGGTGAGGAGGGACATAGGCGCTGCCAGCAGCCGATCGTAAGTTCCCAGCCGTCGCTCCAAGGGGATGATGAAAGGGCCGGCCGCGGAAGCCGTGAAGAGGGTGGTCAGGGCTAGGAGCCGAGCCACACCTTGTTCAGCTGCCATCTCCCGCCGCACCGAGAAGGAAAAGAACATGAAGAAAGGCATGAGGAAACCAAACATGATCATGCCTGGCCTCAGATAGTGGACCTTCAGGTCCTTGATCGAGATAGCCCAGGCCCGCGCCAATTCGTCTGAGGCCCGTTGCAAGTAGCTCTCCTTCATCGCTTGCCTCCCATTCCCTTCCGCTTGCGCTGGTCCTCTGCCACCTCCTGGTGTACCACACCAACCTGTTGGCCAGTGATCTGCAGGAAGACGTCTTCCAAGCTGGGTCCGAGCGTGTGCAGGCTGAGGATCCTCAATCCCCGGGAGCGAGCGTACTCCAACAAGAGAGGCAACAAGGAAGGAGGGTCTTGGGTGTAGAGCCTCCACTTATCCCCCATTTTGACGCAAGTGCTCACACCCGGCAGCGCGCCCAGGGCCTCGCCATGAGCCTGTCCATCCGGCTCCAGCGCCAGTTCCACGGATTGGACCTGCTGGAAGGCCGCCTTGAGGCGCTCAGGGGTGTCTACCGCCGCGATACGTCCCTGGTGGATAATGGCGACCCGGTCGCAGAGTTGGTTGGCTTCCTCAATCTGATGGGTGGTGAGGAAGATGGTGGTTCCTTCGGCGTTCAAACGGCGGATCAGGTCATGGATGGCGCGGGCAGACTGGGCATCCAGGCCAGGAGTCGGTTCGTCCAGGAATAGGAGCTTAGGGCGGTGGATGATGGCCATGGCGATGCTCAGGCGGCGACGCATCCCCTTGGAGAAGTTCTCTACCTTCACGTTTCGCTTCTCCCACAGGCCGAACATCTCCAGGAGCTCCCGCGCTCTCCGTTGCCGCTCTGGCCGAGGGACGCCGTACAGTTGGCCTGTGAACATCAAGTTGTCCCAGGCCGTCAGTTCAGTGTAGACGTTGGATTCCTCTGGCACCATGCCCATCTGCCGTTTGACGGCATAGGCGTCTCGGGCCAAGTCGTGTCCGAGGGCCACAATGTGGCCTTCAGAAGGTTCCAGAAGTGTGGTCAGCATGCGCTGCGTTGTCGTCTTACCAGCGCCATTGGGCCCCAAGAAGCCGAAAACTTCGCCCCGTCGCACCTGGAAACTGATGTGATCCACAGCGAGCAGGTTCCTGTAGTACTTGGTCAGGCCTTCCACCTCAATTGCATAGTCCATGTTCAATCCTCCGACGATCCTCGGCCCTAGTGGAACGAGCGTGAGTCCATCCTCTGAGGGGCATGCAACAGTGGGCCCCTATTGCCCCTCTCCCGAGAGGGAGACGAGTGCCTCGTATCCGGCCAGAAAGTGATCCAGGCGCGCCCGTGTCCGCCGGATGTTGATTGCCCAGACATGTAGATGCTCCAACCCTTCCTCGGTTATCTCGTACACGCGTCGTGCAGGGCCGGGCTTTGCCGTATCCCAAGTGGAGCGGACCAGCCCTTCTTGCTCCATCTGGCGCAAGGTGCGATAGAGGAGCCCGGGATCGGCAGCCGGCGAATCATCATCCTGCCCCAGCCTCTCCATCAACTCATACCCGTGCGCTCGCCTCTGGGCCAGGAGCAGGAGCAGCCAGGGTTGGAGGAACCTCTGCACCCGGCCCCGTGTGGGGCAACAGGCATCCCCTTCAGGTTGCTCGCCGTGGTGTCCTCCACACATGTACCACCTCCTTAGTGGCTATGTCATATATATGATATAATAGCACAGGGGGCCGGTATTGTCAAGTCGACGCACCGAGGGTGTTGAAAAAGTTCGTGGGATGGGGTATTCTTGTAAGTGAGACCATCTCGGGAGGTAGAACCATGCCCCGCCACCGGTTTCAGGAAACGGGTCAGAACTCCTTCTTCGGCCAATTCGTGTACGACCGTATCGTTCCCCGAGATCACTTCCTGCGTCAGCTGCGGGAGCTCATCCCCTGGGAGCGGTTCACCGAGAAGTTGCTGCCCTACTACCGAGGGGGTGCCCAGGAGGGGCGTCCACCGTACGACCCCGCTCTCCTCTTGCGCATGCTGTTGCTGGCCTTTCTCTACGACCTCTCCGAGCGGCAGACGGAGCAGATGGTCAACGAGCACATTCCCATGAAGTTCTTCGTGGGGTTGGCGGTGGACGAGAAGGCGCCAGATCACTCCACGCTGACGGCCTTCAAGGCGCGGCTGAAGGCCAACGGGGGAGCGGAGGCGTTGGAGGAGATCCTGAGAGAGATCGTGAGGGTTGCCCAGGAGAAGGGAGTGGTCTTTGGGTCGGTGCAGGTGGTGGACAGCGTGCACACGGAGGCGAACGTGGACCCGGCGAAGGAAGAGGAGCGCAAGAGAGAAGGGAAGCGAAACGGGTGACGGAGTCCTTCTACGGGTACAAGGCACACGTGGGTCTGAATGCAGCGACGGGGTTGATCACCAGTGTGGTGGCCCCGGCGGGGAATGTGCCCGATGGGAAGGTGCTGCCCCAGCTGGTGGAGAAGGATCTGGAGCAAGGGGTGCCGGTGAGGGTGGTCAGTGGAGACCGTGGGTACGACGAGGGGGACAATCATTGGTTTCTGTGGTCTCGGGGGATTCACTCAGCGATCCATCTGAAGGGTGGTCACTCCCAAAAGTAGTGTTTTTGGTGTGCAATGGGGGGCAGGAGGTGAGAGATGGCACGAAGGCGTTCTCCAGACAATCCTTCTTGCCCCCACTGCGGGGCCACCCACGTGATTCGCAACGGGCACAAGGATGGGCGGCAGCGATGGGTGTGTGTCGGGAGTGTGGGCGCTCCTTTGGGCCCACGTTCGGCACCCCGATGTACCGCCTGCGGACGCCGCCGGGAGAGGTGGCCCGTGCACTGCTGGTGGTGATGCGACGAGGAAGCCTCAGTGCTAGTGTGCAGAGGCTGGAGAAGGAGCAGACCCGGAAGGGGTGGGCTCGCGCTGGGGATGCCTGAGTGTAGACCCTTCCTCCCGTTTCGTGGTGGCCTGGTCTTCGGGGAGTTTGGAGAAGGCGGTGCCTGTTCATCTGCAAGAAAACGGAGGAGGAGAGCGTGGAGGAGAACCTTGAGACTGCTGAAACCCCAGGCTGAGATAGCGGATCCCCCAGGCCGCTCCAGGCTCCTGTGAACCCCCGAACCCGTGCGCGCGGCCCCGCGCCCCCTTGGGCGCGGGGCCTGCATGTCTGGAACCTCAGGCAGGGCGAGGACGTCTATCAAGTGCTCCCTCGCCCCAGAGCGAGGCAAACCGGAGGAGAGAGAAAGCGCCCTATGGAACGCCCTACCCCACCGCACACCCCAAAGCGCTGGGCCTCGCCCCGGGAGCCCCTCCCCCAGCCCAACCGCCGGGGCTCGGCCGCCCGCAGCATGCTCCTGGGGGCCATCCTGGGCGTGCTCCTCGTCTGCTTCTTCGCCGGAAGCGCCATGGCCGCCTACGGAGCTATCGCCCTCAGCCTCCCCACGCCCGAAGAACTGCGCCTGCGGGCCGCAGCCTTCCGCAGCACGGAGATCCTGGACCGCCACGGCCGTCCCCTCTACATCCTGAACGACCCCCAGGGCGGCCGGCGCACCGTGGTCCCCCTCTCCGCCATCTCGCCCTGGCTCATCCGCGCCACCCTGGCCACAGAAGACCCCAACTTCTACCTCCACCCCGGCGTGGACCCCGTGGCGGTCATCCGCGCCCTCTATTACGATATCCGTTACGGCGCGCCTGTGGTGGGTGGCAGCACCATCCCCCAGCAACTGGTCAAACTGGTCTTCCTGAGCCCTGAGCGCACCCTGGAGCGCAAGGTCAAGGAGGCGGTCCTGGCCGCCGAGATCAGCCGCCGCTACCCCAAGGACACCATCTTGGAACTCTACCTGAACGAGATCCACTACGGCAACCTGGCCTACGGCGCGGAAGCCGCAGCCCAGGTCTACTTCGGCAAGTCCGCGGCGGACCTCACCCTGGCCGAGGCATCCTTCCTGGCCGGCATCCCCCAGGCTCCGGCCCGCTACGACCCTTACACCAACTTCGCCGCCTGCAAGGACCGCCAGAGGGTGGTCCTCGGCCTGATGGTCAAGCACGGCTTCCTCTCACCCGAGGAGGCCGAGCGCACCCTTGCCGAGCCCCTCCACCTGGTCCCCCGCAGCACCAGCCTGACCATGCACGCTCCCCACTTCACCATCTACGTCCGCGAGCAACTGGAAGCGCGCTATGGCCCCCAGGCCCTCTACCGCAACGGCCTGCGCGTCACGACCACCTTGGACCTGGACCTCCAGACCGCCGCCGAGGCCGCGCTGCGGGACCACCTGGCCGGGCTGGCCTCCCACAATGCCCGCAACGGCGCGGTGGTGGTCCTGGACCCAGCCTCGGGCGAAATCCTGGCCATGGTCGGCAGTGCCGACTTCTGGGACGAATCCATAGATGGCCAGGTGAACATGGCCATGAGCCCCAGGCAACCCGGATCGGCCATCAAGCCCCTCACCTACCTGGCCGCTTTTGAGCGGGGCTGGACTCCGGCCACCCTCATCTGGGACGTGCCCACGGAGTTCTCCGACGGGGCTAACCCTCCCTACCGCCCCCGCAACTACGACGGCACGTTCCACGGCCCGGTCCTGGTGCGGCAGGCCCTGGGCAACTCCCTCAACATCCCCGCGGTCAAGGCCCTGCAGTTCGTAGGGATTGACGGCCTCAAGGAAATGGCCGCCCGCATGGGCATCACCACCCTGACCCGGGAGGATTACGGCCTCTCCCTGACCCTGGGCGGAGGCGAGGTCTCGCTTCTGGAACTGACGAACGCGTACGCGGTCCTGGCCAGCGGCGGCGTCTACCGGCCTCCGGTCTCCATCCTCCGGGTGGAAGACTCCGCCGGCCGCCTCATAGAGGAACACCAGCCAACCCCGGGCCGCCAGGTGGTCTCTCCGGAGCACGCCTTCCTCATCACCGACATCCTCGCTGACCCCCAGGCCCGCCAGCCGGCCTTCGGCAAGGCCGCTCGCTACATGGAACTGGACCGCCCCGCCGCGGTCAAGACCGGCACCACCAACGACGTGCGGGATGTCTGGGCCATCGGGTACACGCCGGACCTGGTGACCGGCGTCTGGGTGGGGAACGCCGACAACTCCCCCATGACCGGCCTCTCCGGGGCGACCGGCGCCGCCCCCATCTGGCAGGCAGTCATGCTCCGTGCCCACCAGGGGAAGCCCATCCGCATCTTTGAGCCGCCGCCAGGTGTGGAGCGGCTGGAGATCTGCGCCGAGGGTGGCACGCTACCTGGCCCGGCCTGCCCCGCCCGCCGCCTGGAGTGGTTCGTCAGGGGACAGGGGCCACGCCCGGCCAGCGAGGACATCCACCAGGTCCTCCAGGTGGACCGCACCACAGGCGGCCTGGCCACGGAGTTCTGCCCCCCAGAGTTGGTGGAGGAACGGGTCTACCTGGTCTACCCGCCGGAGGCCGAGGCGTGGGCCCGGGAGCGTGGCCTGCCGGAGGCTCCGCGAGGGCCCTGCCCCCTGCACGCTTACGCCGCAGAACTGGCCATCACCTCGCCGCAGGAAGGGGAAGTCGTCCAGGGCATCGTGCCCATCTGGGGGACGGTGCGCGTGCCGGGCCTCATGGCCTACCGCGTGGAGTACGGCATCGGGCCAGACCCAGGCGGCTGGGGCCCTGTGGCCGGCCCCTTCACTGGCGAGGTACAGGCTGCCTTCCTGGGCCAGTGGGACACGCGCGACCTATCAGACATGGTGCACACCCTGCGCCTGGTGGCGGAAACGCAGGACGGCCGCCTCCTGGAGGCGCGCGTGCACGTCCTGGTGCGCAACGCCACCCCAACGCCCACAG
>JBMFPD010000009.1:0-23579 GCA_049969295.1 Anaerolineae bacterium
CTAGTAGGCGCTGCGGTCCGTGAAGATGCGGAAGATGGTCCGCAGGAGGATGCGCAGGTCCAGCATCAGGGACCAGTTCTCAATGTACCAGAGGTCGTACTTGAGGCGTTCGGAGATGGACGTATCCCCCCGCAGGCCGTTGACCTGCGCCCACCCGGTGATGCCGGCTTTCTCCCGGTGGCGGTCCATGTACCGGGGGATGCTGCGGCGGAACTGCTCCACGTAGACCGGCCGTTCCGGTCGCGGGCCCACCAGGCTCATATCCCCCCAGAGGACGTTGATCAGTTGGGGCAATTCATCTATGGAAATGCGCCGGATGAAGGCCCCCAGGCGCGTCCGGCGCGGATCGTCGGCCACCGTCCAGCCAGGGCCGTGGGCCTCGGCATCCTGGCGCATGGAGCGGAACTTGAGCATGGGGAAGGGCCTTGCGTCCAGCCCCATTCGCTCCTGGACGTAGAAGACCGGCCCCGGTGATTCCAGTTTGATGAGCAGAGCCGTCAGGAGCATGAGGGGGGAGAGGAACACCAGGGCGGTGGCCGCCCCCACCACGTCCATCACGCGCTTCACCGTGGCCCGCCACCCCCGCAGGGCCACGTCCCGCACCGTGAGGAGGGGCAGGCCGCCCAGGTCGCCGATGCTCACCTCCGAGGCCATGATCTGGAACACATCGGGGAAGACCTTGATCCCCACCCGCTCCCGCTCGCAATGGGAGATGAGGTGCAGGATCTCCAGATGGGTGGCCTCGGGCAGGCCGATGATGACCTCGTCCACGTGGTGCTCTTCTATGAGGCGCGGCAGGTCCTGCGGCCGGCCCAGCACCGGCGCGCCGAGGACAGTGCTCCGCAGGCCGTTCCCTGCCGGCTGACCCCCGGTGCCGTTCGCCTCCACGAACCCCACTACCTCGTACCCCAGCCCAGGGGACTGGGCGATCTTGTTGAAGATCATCCGCCCGGCCTCGCCCGTCCCCACGATGAGGACCCGCTCTTTGCCGAACCCGCGGGCCTGGAGGGCCCAGCGCCACCGGGCGTACACCAGCCGCCAGAGGACCAGGAGGACCACGGTGAGGAGCCACCCGTAGACCATCATCAGGCGGGAGTAGTCCAGGTCCTTGAAGAGGAACGCGTTGAGGCCCAGGGAGATGATGAACCCCACCGAGGTCGCGCTGAAGACGCGGGTCGCCTCTTCCAGGTGTCCCAGGGCCCGTTGGCGGTAGTAGAGGCGGTGGAAGGCGAACACCGTGAGGAGGGTCAGGATGTGCACGGCCAGCATCCCCAGGTACTCGCGGAAGCGGGGGATGTTCTGGTGCTCGGTGAGGAGGCGCAGGCGGTAGGCCAGGTAGAAGGCCAGCGCCATCATGACCATGTCGCCTGTGACCAGGGTGATCCCGAAGAACCATTCGGCCCTGCGCTGCTTCATCGGGACACCTCCCCCGCTGCACCGGCGCGCGGCCGAACCGTGCTGCGCCAACCCAGGCGGGCCAGCCACCACCGCAGGCGGATGCCCCCGACGATGAGAGGGTGAAGCCACGCCGGGGTCCCGGCCGCGTAGTGTTTGCGGTAGAAGATGAGCATGGCCCGGTAGAACTCGTCCTGGGCCCGTCGGCTTCCCTTGCTGGATGCCTCTTTGTAGTGAAGCACTGTCACATCCGCGTTGTAGAAGACCTTCCAGCCCGCGGCCTTGAGGCGGTAGGCCCAGTCCAGATCCTCCCCGTACATGAAGAACTCCTCGTCCAGCAGGCCCACCTGCTGGATGGCCTCCCGCCGCACCATCATGAAGGCCCCCACCACAGAATCCACCTCGGCCGTCTCATCGGGGTCCAGGTAGGTCAGGTTGTAGCGTCCGAAGCGTCGGCTGCGCGGGAAGAGGCGGCTCAGGCCGCTCAGCCGGTAGAACGAGACTTCCGGCGAGGGGAAAGAGCGCCGGCAAGCCCAGTCCAGGGTGCCGTCGGCCAGGACCAGCCGGGGGCCCGCGGCGCCAGCCTCCGGATGCGCGTCCATGAAGGCGAGCATGTCGGCCAGGGCGTGGGGCGGCAGGAGTGTATCGGGGTTCAGGAGCAGCGCGTACCGCGGCAGGCGCTCCGGAGCCACCTCCCCCTCGGGCGTGCCAAAACCGAAGCAGCGCAGCCCCTGGTTGTTGGCTGCGGGATATCCCAGGTTGGTGGCGTTGGCCACCACCTGCACCTGGGGGAACTCCGCACGCACCATCTCCACGCTGCCGTCCTGAGAGCCGTTGTCCACCACGCAGACGCCAAAGGCAAAATTGCCCCGGCTCCCGAACACAGAGGCGAGGCAATCGCGGAGAAGGTCGCGCACGTTGTAACTGACGATCACGATCGCCAGGTCAAGCAGGGGCTGCTCTCTCCCAGCCATGGCCCAACATTCTAGCACAACCCCCCGATTCCGGCAACCGGGCCTCCAGGGGAGGCAGGGCTGTCTCGTTTTTACAAAAGGGAAGGCCATGACCGCTCTTCCCGGTGCAGAGGGCATGCCTCCTGGCATGCCCTACGGTCTGCCGCGCCAGAAGGCCGCCTGTAAAGAATGGATCAGCCCTGCCAGGGGATGTGGTATAATGGCCCAGGCAGATGGGCCAACCGGGACCGCAAGGAGGGACACATGGGTGGACGAGCAACGAGGGCCTCTGGGCAGAAGTGGCGGGAGTCGCTGCGGCGGACCTGGCAGCGATGGGTCATGCGCAGGGGGAGGCCGGTGCTGGGGCTCGCCCTCAGCGGAGGCAACGTCCGGGGCGTGGCCCACATCGGAGTCCTGGCGGTCCTGGAAGAGGCCGGCATCCGGCCAGACCTGGTTGCTGGCACCAGCGCGGGGTCCCTGGTGGGCGCGTTCTACTGCGCGGGGTGGGGTAGCGCTCGACTCCTGGAGGAGATCAAGAACTTCTCCTGGCGGGAGGTGGCTCGGCCTCGCCTTCCAGACCCCATGGGCCTTCTGGATAGCCAGATGATAGAAGAATGGGTGGTCCGGCGGCTGGGGAACCTCCGCATAGAGGACCTGGAGATCCCCTTCGCAGCGGTGGCCACGGACCTGGTGGCCGGGCAGCGGGTGGTGCTGCGGGAAGGACCCCTGGCCCCGGCCGTGCGGGCCAGTTGCGCCATCCCTGGCATCTTCTCGCCCTACATCACCCCCGACGGACGCATCTTGGTGGACGGAGGCGTGGTGGACAACCTGCCGGTGCAGGTCGCCCGGGAGATGGGGGCCGAAGCGGTCCTGGCGGTGAACGTCAGCAGCACCACTGCCCCCCTGGGCGGGCCGCCCCGCAACATCCTGGAAGTCCTGGAGTACGCCTGGCGCATCCACCTCCGCACCGTGTGGCGGGAAGGCCGGGACCCCGACTGGCTGGTGGAGCCGGAGATCCCGACCTTCCCCATCCTGGAGGTGGCGGAGCACGCCGAGGAAGTGTACCAGGCCGGCTACCGGGCCATGCAGGAGGTCCTGCCCCAGGTGCTGCAGGTCTGGCGTTGAGCAGCGCCCTCACCCGAGGGGCCGGCCAGGGGCCATCTCCACGGGCACCCACATCATGGCGTCAAAGGCGATCTTCTTGCGCTGGTTCGGGTCCCGCACGTAGGGCTCGCCCGTCATGTCGCTCAGGCGCACGTAGGCTGCTTGCACAGTGGAGAAGGGATAGGCCCCCAGGGAGACCCACTCGTCGTAGAAGTCGGCCTGGGCGATGGTCACCCGGCTCACCCCGCGGCGGTGGTGCACCTCATAGCAGGCCTGCTGGGTCGTCGCGTTCTGGCTGGGGATGAAGGCGAAGACTTCGTAGAAGCCGGGCCACGGGAGCTTGGGCCGCCATTCGGCGAAACACTCCTCCCCGTGCTCGCGGCCCACCGTCCAGGTCCAGTAGGCACGGCTGCCGTAGGCCACGGGGGACTCAAACCAGTACGGGGAGTCGGAGCGGAAGAACCCCTCGTTGGGGCTTTCCACCGGGACGAGGATGCGCTGCTGCCCCGGCCGGTGGCTGCGGATGAAGTCCGTGGGGTGCAGGTAGGAGCGGAGGACCTCGGTCCGCTCCAGGTTCCAGGCGTTGGCTGGCAGGCGACGGGCGCGGATCTCAAAATGGAGGTGGGCCGGGCCGGTGGGCTGGCCCTCGCTGTTGATCATCTTGCCGATGGTGCCGATCTGCTGGCCGCGCTGCACCACCTGGCCTTCCTGCACCAGGATGTCCTTCAGGTGCGCGTACTGGGACCAGAGGAGGGCTCCCTCTGGCGTGCGGTGGGAGAGGAGCACCACATTCCCCCAGGAGGGGTACCGCTTTGCCTCCACCACCACGCCGTGCGCGGCAGCGTGCACGGGCGCGCCCCAGTCGGAATCGCCCATGCGCAGGTCGTTCCAGTCCTCGCCGGTGTGCCAGGCCCCGAACCGCTCGTAGTAGGTCTGTTCCGCCACGCCCGCGGCGACGTAGTACCCCCGGCCATCAGGCCACCCGGCCGGGAAATCCCACCCGTCCACCACGGGCATGGACTCCGTCCCGGCCAGGGGTATATCCCCACGCTCCAGAGGGGGGAGTTCGGCAGACCTCGCGCGTCCCTCGCTCATCGGTTTCCTCCCCTACCTTACCACAGAGAGCACAGAGGGCACTGAGTCTTATTTCTTCCGAGTCCTCTGTGCCCTTTGTAGTTCCTCACCCTCCGGGCAACTCGTGAATCGCCCCTACATTTGCGTTTCACCACAGAGAACATAGAGTTTCCCTCCTTCTCTTTTTCTCTGAGTTCTCTGTGCCCTCTGTGGTTTCCTACCCTCTACACCTGGAAGAGGGTCTCCTGCCCGCCGTTCGGCACCTCGGGGGGGCTGGCCGCCGGGTAGGAGCCCAGCAATTTGACGAAGGCGGCGCGGGTCAGGAGCCCCACCAGGGCCTCCCGGCAGGGAGGGTCCTCCCAGTGCCCTTCGAAGTCCAGGTAGAACACGTAATGCCAGGGCCGGTTGCGCCGCGGCCGCGACTCCAGTTTGGTCAGGTTGATGCCCCGCTGGGCGAACTCCCCCAGACAGGCGTGGAGCGCGCCCGGGGTGTGGGGCGTGGCGAAGACCAGCGAGGTCTTGCTTGGGTCCCGCCGGGGTGCAGGGGTGTGCCCCACCACGAAGAAGCGGGTGTAGTTCCACTCCAGGTCCTCAATCCCCGTGGCCAGCACATCCAGGTGGTAGATCTTCCCCGCCAGCGCGCTGGCGATGACGGCCACCCCGGGCTCCGGGTTCTGGGCCAGTTCGCGGGCTGCACCGGCCGTGTCGTAGGCAGGCACTGCCCGCAACCCCCGCTGGTTCAGCCACCGTTCGCACTGGGCCAGGGCCTGCGGATGGGAGCGCACCTCCCGCACCTCCTCCAGTTTTGTCCCCGGCACCGCCAGGAGCGCATGGCGCACCCGCAGCACGATCTCCCCCTGCACCTTCAGGTCGTGCTCCAGGAGCAGGTCGTAGGCCTTGTTGATGGACCCGGCCGCGGAATTCTCCACGGGCACCGCCGCGGCGTCGGCCCGGTGCCCTTCCACTGCGGCGAAGACCTCCTCCAGGGAGCGGCAGGGCAGCGTCTCCACCTGGTCCCCGAAGTGCAGGTGGATGGCCTCTTCTGAATAAGCCCCGTGTTCGCCTTGGAACGCCACAACCAACATCCTTCTCCTCCCTGCTGCAAGCCACATGCCACCGCGTGTCCTTCTCACCACAGGAGCGCAGCGGCGGTTGTCACGAGCACGAGAACGGCCAGCCCCGCGTCGGCGCGGACAGGCCGGGGCACCCTGGCCTGTGCCGGTCCCGCGGGGTCAAAGGCCCGCGCCTCCGCGGCAGCCACGATCTCGTCGGCGTGGCGCAGCGCCCCCACCACCAGCGTGACGAGGAAGAGCCGCGCAGCCCGGAGCCCTGGCCGACGGAAGGCCCCCCGCAGGCGCATGGCGTGGTAGGTGGTGCGGGCTATCTCCTGGACCGTGGGCAGGAGGTTGAAGGCTACCCCCACGGCGAAGCCCAGCCCCCGCGCACCCAGCCCCTCAAAGAGGGCCACGAGTTCCGCCACCGAGACGGCCGAGGCGAAGAGGTGGGCGGCGACGAGCACCGCGGACGCCCGCAGGGCCATCTGCAGCCCCAGCAGGAAGCCGGCCCACCGCCCTCCTTCCCCTGCGAGGGCCCAGGGCGCGAGGACGAGCCCTCCCAGGATCAGCATCCACCGCCACCGCACCCGAAGGCCGGCTTCCTCCCCAGGACCCAGGGCCAGCCGCACGGCGAGGAGCGCCCCCAGGACCCAGGCAGCGCGCCAGTCGGGCAGGGCCAGGGTCGCGGCCACGGCCCACACGAGGAGCAGGAGATAGCCATACACGCTCGGACGCGGGCTCATGGAAAGGGTTCCCCCTCGGGCAGAATGCGCCGCTGAACGGCCCGCCCCACCTCCCAGGCCAGAAGTCCGGCGGCGGCCCCGGCCCCCGCATGGAGCGCCAGGAGGGAGGCCAGGATGGCTCCCACCGCCTCCGGTGCAAGGCCCAGCAGCCGCGCCCCCGACGTCAGGGCCCAGCCGTAGACGGTGGCCAACCCCCGGCCGGCCAGGATCCCTTGGGTCAGGAAGGGGTGGAAGAAGACCCAGAGCACCCCGGCAGCCCCGGCCAGGGCGAAGGACCCGCGCCCCGGGCGTCGCCAGGCCGAGAGGACCAGGTCCGCCAGGACACTCTCGGCCAGGATGCCGATCATCGGGTTCAGGACGATGCCACCCAGGCTCAGCATCTTGAGCAGCGCGGTGACCACGCCGATCATCGCGACAGAGCCCCGCCGGGGGATGAAGAGCCGGCCCACCAGGGCCAGGACGAGCCCCAGGGAAGCCATGATCACCCCGGTGAGAGGCACCTTCAACAGGTGCAAGTAGGAGCCCAGGGAGGCCTCCAGGCCGCCCCACAGGGCTCCGAAGATGGCGATGTGGACCAGGTCCCGCACGCTCCAGCGGGTGGCCCGCGGCAGAGGACGCCTTTCGCTCATGGAGTACCCTCCTGCCCAGCCTCTCTGCCCTCCTCCTCAGGCGAAGGACGGGGGGGCGGTCCCTGGGGCCGGCCGTCGGCCTCCACGCGGCCTCTGCGGAGGAGGACCACCCGATCCGCGTAGTGGTGCACCAGTTTGTAGTCGTGGGTGATGAGGAGCACCGCCATCCCCTCCCGCGCCAGAGCGCGCACCTGCCCCATGAACGCGCTCATGTGCCCCCAATCCTGGCCCATGGTCGGCTCGTCCAGGATGAGGAGCCGGGGGCGCAGGGCCAGGAGCGCGGCCAGGGCCGTCCGCTGCTGCTCGCCCCCCGAAAGGGAGAGGGGCGGGCGGTCCCGCAGTGGGAGGAGGCCCGCGGCCTGCAGAGCCGCATCCACGTGCTCGGCCACGGGCAGGCCGTAGTTCTCCGCACCGAAGGCCACCTCCTCCCCCACCGTGTCGCAGAAGAGTTGCTCCACAGGGTTCTGGAAGAGGAGCCCGACCGGGATGGTCCCCCTGCTTGGGGCGACCCAGACGAGGCCCCGCGAGGGCCTGAGCATGCCGGCCAGGAGGCGGGCCAGGGTAGTCTTCCCCGCGCCGTTGTCGCCCACCAGGGCTGTGACCTGGCCGGCGTACAGGGTCAGGTCCAGCCCCTGGAGGATGGCCTGGCCACCCAGGCGCACCTCCACCCCCTCCAGGCGAGCCACGGCCTGTCCGGACGTGCGTCCATCGGGCACGATGAGGTCGGGCCAGTCCTGGATCGGCGCGTCCGTCGGGCGCCGCACCCCCAGGCGGCGCAGGAGAGGCCGCTCCGCGAGGACCTGGGCCGCGGGGCCATCCCGCACGATGCGGCCGCGCTCCAGGAGGACCACCCGGCTCGCCAGGCGGCTCACCTCGTCCGTGCGGTGCCCGGCCAGGAGGATTGAAGCCCCCCGCTCCCGATGGAGGGAGGTCAGGGCCTCCAGGACGGCCCGGGAGCCGGGCACGTCCAGGCTGGCGGTCGGCTCATCCAGGACGAGGAGGCGCGGGCCCATGGCCAGGACCGCGGCCATCGCCACCCGCTGCTTCTCCCCACCGGAGAGGGTGTCCAGCCGCCGGTCCAGGAGGTGCCCGATGTGGAGGGCGTCAGCGGCCTCCGTGACCCGCCGCGCGGCCTCGGTGGCGGAGAGGCCCAGGTTGCGCGGCCCGAAGGCGATCTCTTCCCGAACGGTCAGGTTGAAGAGTTGGGTGGCGGGGTTCTGGAAGACGAGGCCCACGCGCCGCACCACCTCGTGCAGGGGGGCAGTGCGGGTGTCCTGTCCATCCACGAGCACCGTCCCTTCCATGGTGGCTGGGGGGTGGCCGTGGGGGATGAGGCCTCCCAGGCAGCGGCAGAGGGTGCTCTTCCCGCAGCCGGAGGGCCCAGTGAGGAAGAGGAACTCCCCTGCCTCCAGCGCCAGGGAGACATCCTGCAGGGCGGCCCGCGGGCCATACCACACGGAAAGGCCGCGTGCCTGGAGAGCGCTCTGGTGGCTCACTTCCAACCCCTCGCCCCCGCTCTGACGGGGCGTTCCGCTTTGGGGCGCATTATAACAGGGAGGGAAGGGCCCGGCAAACGGCTGGTGCTCTGGCCGCGTTCTGTGCGCTGGCGGGAAGGGGAAAGGCCCAGGAACCGTGGCGGATTGCCTCGCTTCTACGGGTGGCTTTTCATCCCCCAGGGCAGGTAGACAGAGGAGCGCGCCTCTGAGAACGCTTCGGGCGGCACGAAGACCAGGTACATCTCCACCTGGTCGGTGCCGGAGCGGCCCCAGTTGCTGGTGAAGAGGACGCGGGTCAGGTCGCGGTTGGCGGTGGCGTGCGGCTCGGCCCAGTAGTCGTGTTCCTGGCGCTCGTCCACTAGCGAGTGGGTGTGGGCCAACCGCACCACGCGGCCGTTCGGCCTGAGTTCCAGGAGGAAGACGGAGTCGTCCATCCAGGTGTGCGAGGCCACATCCCCGTCGTGGGTGGAGATCACCACCCAGCCGGGCCGATTGAGGGCCCGCCCGGAGACGTGCAGGCCGATGGACGTGTGCGAAAAGTCGATCGGCCAGAGGGGGGTGATCGCACCCGTGGCCAGGTCAAGCATGGAGATGAAGTCCGTGTCAATGTCCTGGTACACCAGGACCTCGCGGCCCTGGGCGTCCAGAGCGGTGTCGCAGTGGCCGACGATGCGCAAGAGGCCGCGCCCGTCCTGCAAGGCGCGGTCGTAGACCATCAGTCCGCAGGGGTTCTCGGGCGTCCCCAGGGTCCCTGGCTCACAGTACAGGTCCATGTTGACAAGGACGTAGGTCCCCAGGGGGCTGATGGTGATGCCGTCTATCTCCCGGGCTTCGGCCGGCCAGCCGCGCGTGTCAAGGGTGGCGACGACCTGGTCGGCCGTCAGGTCGTAGACCAGGAGGGCAGTGGTCAGCCAGTCCTGGTCCTCGGCCATCAGGGCCCAGGTGCGGCCATCGCGGGAAGGGCTACCCTCGTAGCGCGTCCACACGGCAGCCAGGTCCTGGCCTGGGAAGTCGCCCGCGAACTCGTGGACGACCGCGACCTCCCCCGTCGCCACGTTGTAGGACACGAGGCGGGTCTCTTCCGAGAAGTAGATCAGATGGGGGTCGGTCGCGCTCCAGCGCGGGTCTATGCCCAGCGGCAGTTCGCCCAGCGGCTGAAGCGCCTGCGCATCGTAGAGGTGCCAGGTGCCCTCGGTGCTCCTGGCCAGGATGCGCGTTTCGTCGGCGTTGAAAGCCTGGACGCGCGAGTACTCGTTCTTCAGGCCGCCCGGGGCGGACTTGTCGTGCAGGCGGTCGGTGACGCGGACAAGGCAGCGGCCAAAGGCCGGGTCGCGGAAGGGGGCGCGCGGGACCGGTTCCGCCAGCGGGGGTGGCTGGCGGACCTGGAGGTCCGTGACCAGGGGCGGTTCGGGGTCGGGACACCGAAGGGGGCCGGCGGGTCCGGCCGGCGATGGAGAGGAGGGCAGCGCGCCAGGGCCTGGCGCGGGGGGCAGGGAAGTCGCAGCCTCCGAGGGGGCTGCGCCGGGCAGAGGGGAACAGCAGGTCGCCAGGAACGCCAGCAGGACGAACCAGGACCGAAGGCGCGCCACTGTCAGCCCTCCCCGGGGCTGGGCTTCGCCACGACGCGGAGGTTCACAGCCCCAGTTCCCGCAGCCTGCGGGCCATGGCGCCGGGGATGGGCGCGCCTGCCTCAATCTCGGCGCGGATGGCCCGCTCCTTGGCTTCAATGGCTGCTACCTGCTCCAGCACCGCCTCGGCCCGCTCCAGGGGGACCACCACCACGCCGTCCGCATCCCCGACGACGAGGTCCCCCGGCCGCACCAGGACTCCGCCGCAGACGACCGGGACCTGGATGTCGGCCGGGCCGTCCTTATAGGGGCTGTTGGGGCTGAGGCCCTGGGCGAAGACCGGCAGGCCCACCCCCAGGATGCCCTCCAGGTCCCGCACCACGCCATCGGTGACCAGGCCCGCCAGGCCCCGCCGTGCTGCCAGCAGGACCACCAGGTCGCCGAAGGTGGAGGCCGCGGTGAAGGACCCGGTGGCCACGACCAGCACGTCGCCCGGCTGGGCCATCTCCAGGGCCTTGTAGACGGCGAGGTTGTCGCACGGACGGGTGCGCACGGTGAGGGCAGAGCCAGCCATCCGCATCCCCGGGGCCAGGGGCTTGACGCGGTAGTCCATGGCGCCGGTCCGCCCCAGAGCGTCGCAGATGGACCCCGTGCTCAGGCCGCGGAAGCGCACCACAAGGGCCTCCGGCGCCCTCGGCGCGTCAGTCCCGATCCGCCACCCTCCTGGTTCAGGCATGGACGGCCTCCTCTAGATTGGGCTCAGGCCACGCGGTGGAGCGGCTCCAGGCCCTGGGCCACCCGCTGCATGTTGGCGAAGGCGGCCCTCATCTTATCCCGCAGGGCGTCGCGCGTGCCCGCGGCGATGTGGGGTGTGGCCACCACGTTCTCCAGGCGCAGGAGGGGGTGGTCTGGAGGGGGCGGCTCCTGGGCGAACACGTCCAACCCGGCCCCGGCGATCTGGCCTGTGACGAGGGCACGGTAGAGAGCCTCTTCGTCCACCAGACCGCCCCGCGCCGTGTTGATGAGGATGGCCGAGGGCCGCATCCGGGCGAGTTCCCGCGCCCCGATCAGGCCCCGGGTCGCGTCCGTGAGGGGCACGTGCAGGGTCACGATGTCGGCCTGGGCGAGGAGGTCGTCCAGGGACATGTACGTTGCGCCCAGTTCCGCCTCCACCACGGCCGGGGCCCGCACGAGGTCGGTATAGAGCACCTCGCAGCCGAAGGCGCGGCCGCGCCTGGCCACCTCCCGGCCGATGCGCCCCAGCCCCACGATGCCCAGCCACTTCCCCACCAGGTTGAAGGAGCGCGAGCGCAGGCTCCACTGGAGCCACCGGCCCTGCCGCAAAGCCGTTGCTGCCGTGAGGAGGTTGCGGTACAGGCTCAGGATGAGGAGGAAAACGTGCTCGGCCACCGGGATGGTGGTCCCTTCGGGGGTCAGGGCCACGGGCACCCCGGCGCGGGCCGCAGCGGCCACATCCACGTTGTCGTACCCCACCCCCTGGTGCTGGATCAACCGGAGGCGCGGCGCCGCGGCAATGAGGGCCGCGGGGACCGGTGTGGTGGCAACGAGGAGGAAGTCGGCCTCCGCGACGATGGAGGCAGGATCCTCGCCGGGCTGCCGCACCCGGAGGGTGGCCCCCTCCGGCAGACACTCCCGCACCACCGCTTCCACATCTGGTGGCACTGACTCCAGGTAGACAACGTGCATGGAACCCTCCCGTGCAGAAGGCCGCCTCAGGGGGCGCGTTGCTCTCACTGCCATTATATCACAATATCCCACCTTCGGGGGAAACCAGAGGCCGGGGACGTTGCGGTTGCATCTTGTGTTGGTGAGTCTGGGACGTGGGAAGACCGACTTCTCCCATCCCCCGGGGCCGCCGAAGGCGGCGGGGGTAGGGTGAGGTTCACCTCGCGGCATGGGACCACAAGGTCATCAGCCACCAACAGAAGGTGCAACTGAGTCGCCGGGACGCTTTGCGGGGCTGACCAGTTCAGGGGCGGGTGCGCGGGATGGCCCCGCCTCTGGAGGGCCCAGGCCCCCTTCCGGCCCCTCAGGACGCGAAAAGGGGCCCCTAAGGCCCCTTTTCGTGGAGCGGGTGATGGGATTCGAACCCACGACTCTCTGCTTGGGAAGCAGATGCGCTACCGCTGCGCTACACCCGCTTGCAGCTTCTATTATACCCATACCCTTTCATCCTGTCAAATCGGCGTCGCTCGGTTGCGGTTGCACTCCGTGTGGATGGACCCGGGTCCTGGTTTCACCGGGCTTGCACTTTGGACGGCTTGGTGTAAAATAGCAGGCGGCGGTTGGCTCGTGGTTCTGGCTTCCCAGGGGGGAGCACCCCATGCCATCGGACCACCGAACCGAGACGCTCGTGGTTCACCTGGAGCGGGAGACGCCAACGGGGGCTGGCCATAGCGTGGCCGGACGCGGTGGCGTGTCCCGCTCGCTTCTTTTTACTCAAGGCGCTCTGGCCTGCCCCACCGGGCACCAGGGACCTGGGCGGCAGCGGAGCCGCAGGAGACGAGGAAAGGAGGTGAACGAGAAGGCCCAGAAGGGGCCAGGCAGCTGCCCGTGGGACGTGCCACGGGAACCATCCATTGCAAGGAGGCAAGGAGCGATGCGGCCAGTCTACGCCGTCTCTGGAGGAGTGAGCAAGTTCACCAAAGCCCGTCCAGACAAGACGTTCCAGGCCATCGTCAAGGAGGCCTACGACTACACCCTGGCCGACCTGGGCCTGGAACACCCTCAGTTCTTTGAAATTGTGGATGGCACGGTCTGCTCGTACTTCTCGGACCACTTCACCCGGCAACTCATGGCCGGGATCATGGTCCAGGACTACCTGGGCCTGTGCCCCAAGCCCTCGCACCGCGTGGAAGGCGGAGGGGCCACCGGGGGCATCTGCTTTCAGGAAGGGTACAAGGCCGTCGCCTCGGGGTACATGGACGTGTGCCTCTGTTACGGCTTTGAGACCATGTCCCACGTCAACACCTGGAAGGGGAACGAGTTCATCGCCCTGGCTTCGGACGTCAGTTTTGACTACCCGGTGGGGGGCTTCTACTCCGGGTACTACGCCATGATGGTGACGCGGCACATGAAGGAGTTCGGCACCACCCCGGAACAGATGGCCTACGTCTCCATCAAGAACCACATGAACGCCACCTTCAACCCCTACGCCCAGAAGCACATGCGCCTGACGGTGGAGGACGTACGGAGCGCCCCCATGGTGGCCTGGCCCCTCACCCGCCTGGATATCTGCGTCATGAGCGACGGGGCGGCCTGCACGGTCCTGGCCAGCGAGGAGGGCCTGGCCAAACTGGAGAAGGCCGCCGGCAAAAGGCTCCCCCGGGTGCGGGTGACGGGGATCGGCCGCGGCACCGACGCCATGCGTATGGCCGACCGCCCCCACCAATCCTTTGACCAGTTCCTGAAGCACAACCTCCTCCCTCACGAAGACACGCCTGAAAGCCGCGCCTACTACCGGGACCTGTGGGACCGCGGCTTCCGCTACCCCGGGGTGCATTCCTTCCGGGCGGGGCGCATGGCCTCCAAGGAAGCCTACGCCCGCGCCGGGATCTACGACCCCCTGCACGAACTGGATTTCGTGGAACTGCACGACGCCTACACCTCCAGCGAGATCCAGACCTACGAGGACATGGGCCTCTGCCGCTACGGAGAGGGCGGTCCCTTCGCCGCCAGCGGCAGGGCCTTCATGCCCGGCATTGACTACGGCCTGGACCTCCCGGAGAAACCGGTCTGCCCGGTCAACCCGTCGGGGGGCCTCATCGCCTGTGGCCACCCCGTGGGCGCGACGGGCCTCATGCAGGCCGTCTTCGCCATCTGGCAACTGCAGGGGACCATCGCCAAGCACTTCGGCAACGCCACCCTCCAGGTCCCCAACGCCCGGCGGGGGGCCATCCACAGCCACGCCGGGACGGGCACCTACGTGACCGTCTCCATCCTGGAGCGAGAGGAGTAAGCGGCCATGGCAGAAGAGACCAAACCCACCCTGCCCACGAAGATGGAAGAGACGGAAGAGGGGACCGTCCTCTTCAACGTGCCTTTCCCCACTGGCAAGGACCTCAGTGGGCTGAAGGAGATGGCTCCCATCATCCTCAAGCAGCCGTACCACATAGACTACATCCACTCCTACGGCCAGGATTCGCCCTTCTTCGCAGGCCTGGCCAACGGCCGCTTCCTGGTCTGCCGGGAGCCCCAGACCGGCTACACCTATGCCAACCCCCGCGGGCACGACATGTACACCGGCCGGGAGACGGAATGGGTGGAGATCCCCGCCGAAGGACGGGTGCACGCCTTCACCGTCTGCCACTTCGGCAGCGAGGAGTTCCTGCCGGAGTGCCCCTTCGTCCTGGCCCTCATTGAGTTTGAGGGGGTGGACACCCTGTTCCTGGGCCGGCTCCTGGGCGTAGACCCCGCGGAGGCGAGCCTGGACTGGATCGGCATGAAGGTGAAGCCCCGCTACCGACGGCTTTCCAAGTTCAAGCCGACGGACGTGTACTTCGTGCCCGCGGAGTAGCCGGGGCCTCGGCCCCTCACCTGCCCCGATCGCGCTGCGGGCGTTTCGGGAGAGGGCAGGGCTGACCACCATCTCAGCAAGAACAGGAGGGAGGAACGTATGGGTAAAGGAAGGTTGCTGTCCGTCTGTATGGGGCTCTTCCTCATGGCGGCGGCTCTGGGGGGGTGCGGTGGCCCCCAGGCCACGCCGCAGGCCGAGAAGCCCCAGGCCCAGCCGGTGGGCCATCTGGCGGCCAACGCCACGGTGGAGACGGTGGCCGGCACCGGCGAGCCGGGCATGGCCGATGGGCCGGCCCTGGAGGCCCAGTTCAACTGGCCCGTGGACGTGGCCGTGGACGACGAGGGGAACATCTACGTCTCCGACCGGGAGAACCGCCGCATCGCCAGGATCGCGCCCGACGGGACAGTGACCACCATCACCGGCGGGAACCCCATCGGCGACAATGACGGTTCCCTGAAGGATGCCCGCTTCGCCACGCCATGGGGCATCCTGGTGGGCCCCAAGGGCCAGATCTACGTGGCCGACACCGACAACGCCAAACTGCGGGTGGTGCTGCCCGAGGAGGGCAAGGTGGAGACGGTCACCGACCGGTTCCACGCCTACCAGATGGCCTTTGACCCCGAGGGGAACATCCTCGCCGGGTGGGGCCTGGACCGCCAGTCGGTGATCCGCCTCAACCTGGAGACGAAGGAGCGCACGACGGTCGCCGGCAGCGGCTCGGCCGGCTACCGCGACGGCCCGGCCCAGGAAGCCCGTTTCTCCTTCGTCTCAGGGGTGGGGATGGATGCCGGGGGCAACATCTTCGTCTCGGAGGGGGTGAACATCCGCCTCCTGGCCGGCTCCCACCTCATCCGCAAGATCGCGCCCGACGGCACGGTGAGCACGGTGGCCGGGGCTTACACCCAGGCCGGCTACCGGGATGGCAAGGGAGATCAAGCCCGCTTCAAGTACCCGGTGGACCTGGTGGTGGACGCCCAGGGCGTGCTCTACATCGCCGATGCCGGCAACAACTGCATCCGCCAGATCACCCCGGACGGCATGGTGACCACGCTGGCCGGCGTGTGCGGCGAGCCAGGCGACCTGGTGGACGGCCCAGCGGCGGAGGCCCGCTTCAAGAACCCTCAGGGGCTCGCCTTTGACAAGGACGGCAACCTGCTGGTGGCCGACACCCTCAACCACTGCATCCGCCGCATCGTGTTCCAGTAACAGACCTCTCCCATCCCCCGGCCCCCTTCCATCTCCGAGTCGGAGAGGGGAAGGGGGCTAGGGAGTAGGGGTGAGGTCAGGTCTATCGCCTCGCAGGGGAGGTAGACGACCATGGAGGTCCTGGCTGAGGGGAAGGGGGAACTGCTGGGCTGGCACGACCCGGACGAGAACCGCCAGTGGGTGCGGGAGAACAAGTCCCGCGCCCTGGTGGACAAGCGGATGACCGTCCAGGAGGCCGTGCAGCGCTTCGTGCACGATGGCGACTACGTGGCCATCGGTGGGTTCGGCCACATTCGCATCCCCATGGCCATCCTCTACGAGATCATCCGCCAGGGCAGGCGGAACCTGGCCATCGCCGGCAAGACCGCCGTCCACGACATTGACATCCTCATCGGCGGCGGCTGCGTGAGCAAGGTGGAGTGCGCCTACGCCTTCGGCCACGAACTGCGGGGCCTCTCGCCGGCCGGGCGCCGTGCCGTGGAGTCCGGCCGGGTCAAGGTGGTGGCCGAGATCTCCAACGCGGGGTACCAGTGGCGCTTCCTGGCGGCCGCGATGGGGCTGCCCTTCATCCCTGCCCGCAACCTGGCCGGCACCGACACCTTTGAGAAGAGTTCGGCCAAACTGGTCCGGGACCCCTGGAGCGGCAAGCCCATCGTCCTCCTCCCTGCCGCCTACCCCGATGTGGCTTTCTTCCACGTCCCCCGCTGCGACAAGTACGGAAATGCCCAGATTGACGGCATCCTGGTGGAGGATTTTGAACTCTCCCGCGCCGCTCGGCGGGTCATCGTCTCCACCGAGGAGGTGGTGGACGAGGAGATGATCCGCGCCAACCCCCGCCACACCGTCATCCCCTACTACGTGGTGGACGCGGTGGTGGAGGTCCCCTTCGGCGCGCACCCCACGCAGATGCCCTACCTCTATTACTTTGACGAGGAGCACATCCGCGAGTGGCTGCGCCTCTCCGCCACCGACGAGGGGGTCCAGGAGTACATGGACCGCTACGTCTTCGGTGTGCAGGACTTTGAGGAGTACCTGGAGCGGGTGGGCGGCATCCGCAAGATGAACCTCCTGCGGCGCATTGAGCAGTACCGCGCCCCGATGGTGTAGGCCGAGGACGGCAGAGGGCTCTCTGGAGGTGCGCAAATGGCCCCACAGGGTGCCTACAGCGAGAGCGAACTCCTGGCCTGCGTGGCCGCTCGTCTCCTGGAGGACGGCAGGTCGGTCTTCGTGGGGACGGGCCTGCCCATGATCGCGGCCATGCTGGCCCAGCGGACCCATGCCCCCAACCTCCTCATCATCTTTGAGGCCGGGGGCGTGGGGCCGCAGGTCCCCGTCCTCCCCATCTCCGTGGGCGACTCCCGGACCTTCCACCGCGCCGTCATGGCCTCCAGCATGCACGACGTCATGTCGGCCTGCCAGGCCGGGTACATTGACTACGGCTTCCTGGGCGCGGCGGCCATCGACCCCTACGGCAACCTGAACACCACCGTCTTCGGCGACTGGGAGCGGCCCAAGGTGCGCCTGCCCGGGAGCGGCGGGGCCAACGACATCGGCTCCTTCTGCTGGCGGCTCATCTACATCATGCGCAACCAGAGCCCCCGCACCTTCATGGCCAAACTGCCGTTCATCACCACGCCGGGGTACCTCTCGGGGCCGGGGGCGCGGGAGGCGGCAGGCCTGCCCAGCGGTGGGGGACCCTACCGCGTCATCACCCAGTTGGGCGTGCTGGGGTTTGACGAGGAGACCAAGCGGATGAAGCTGCTCGCCGTCCACCCCGGCGTGACGCCAGAGCAAGTCCAGGAGGCGACCGGCTTCCCGCTCCTCCTGGCCGACGAGATTGAGGAGACCGCGCCCCCCACGGAAGAAGAACGGCGCATCCTGCGGGAGATTGACCCCACAGGCATGGTCATCCCCCGATGAAGGGGGCAACCGAGGGAGGAGACCGATGGATTTCGCGCTCAACGAAGAGCAGGAGATGTTCCGCCGCATGGTGCGGGAGTTCGCCGAAAAGGAGGTGGCCCCCCGGGCGGCGGAGACGGATGAGATGGGCCAGTTCCCCAGGCCTGTTATAGAGAAGATGGCCGCCCTGGGGCTGATGGGGCTGTCCATCCCCGAGGAGTACGGCGGGGCGGGGGCCGACACTGTCTCCTACGCCATCGCCGTGGAGGAGGTCGCCCGCGCCTGCGGCTCCACGGCCATCACCCTGGCGGCCCACGTCTCCCTGGCCTGCAAGCCCCTCCTCCTGTTCGGCACCGAGGAGCAGAAGCGGACATACCTGGTCCCCCTGGCCCAGGGGAGGTGGCTGGGGGCCTTCGGCCTCACGGAACCGGGGGCGGGTTCCGACGCCGGGGCCTGCAAGACCACCGCCTACCTGGACGGGGACGTGTGGGTCATCAACGGGCAGAAGTGCTTCATCACCAACGGCTCCATCGCCGACGTGGTCCTCATCGCCGCCGTGACGGACAAGAGCGCCGGCACCCGCGGCATCTCCAATTTCATCGTGCCCAGGGGCGCGCCGGGCTTCCGCCCAGGCCGGGACGAGGTGAAGATGGGCCTGAGAGGGTCCGTCACCTCGGAACTCTTCTTTGAGGACTGCCGCATCCCGGCCGAAAACATCCTGGGGGAGCCGGGCCAGGGGTTCAAGCAGTTCCTTGTCACCCTGGACGAGGGGCGCATCAGCATCGGGGCCATGGCCCTGGGCCTGGCGCAGGCCGCCTTTGAAGCCTCGGTGCGCTACAGCAAGGAGCGGGTGCAGTTCGGGCAGCCCATCGCCAGGTTCCAGGCCATCCAGTGGATGCTGGCGGACACGGCCACAGAACTGGACGCCGCGCGCCTCCTGGTCTACCGCGCCGCCTGGCTCAAGGACCAGGGGCGCGAGTTCACAAAGGAAGCGGCCATGGCCAAACTGTTCGCCTCGGAAGTGGCGGAACGGGCCTGCTACCGGGCCATCCAGATCCACGGCGGGTACGGGTACATGCGGGAGTACGGGGTGGAGCGGATGTACCGGGACCAGCGCCTCTGCGCCATTGGCGAGGGGACCTCGGAGATCCAGCGGCTGGTCATCGCCCGACAGATCCTGGGGCGGCTGTGACCCAAAGGTGGAATGGTACGCCGCGGGGACAAAAGGGGACGTCCCCGCGGCGTTGTGTCTCCTCTCGGCCCTGCGGGTGCGGGCCTCATTTCGTGGCAAAGGATTTGTAGGCGAAGTAGACCCCTGTGCAGATGGCAGCGGTCACCACAGTGTAGAGGATGGTCCGCCAGGCCACCTCTCCCCAGCCCATCAGGCCGGCAGAGGCGAAGGGGGCCAGGAGGGCCAGCGTGATGGCCAGGACGACGATGGTCACGACCACCAGGCCGTAGCGGATGAAGTTCAACTTGCGCTTGACCTCGTCAGACATCGCTCACCTCCACTCGGATGCTCCTGGATGCGACCGGGCCGATAAACGAGGAGACCTGGCGCCGAAGATGGGAAAAAAGGTGCAAAATCCGAACATAACATAGTATACCACCAAATACCCTCAAATGCAAGCACGGCTTGTCAGTGCTCAGGGCTGACTCACTCTTGTAGAACTCTGACAGCCTTCTGGCACGGCAGACCGTAGGGCACGCCTCCTGGCGTGCCCTCTACGCCGGGAAGAGCGGTCATAGCCTTCCCTTTTTGTAAAAACGAGACAGCCCTGGTCAGCGCTTGCAGTCCAGCGCAAGGGAGGTTCTTCCCCATGACAGGAACAGGACCGTCGGTTCAGACGCCGGAATGGGTTAAGGATGCCGTCTTCTACCAGATCTTCCCGGACCGGTTTGCCCGCAGCGGGCGGCTTCCCCCGTGGGTCCGCCTGGAACCCTGGGACACACCCCCCACCCGCGAAGGCTTCAAGGGGGGTGACCTCTGGGGAGTCCTCGCCCATCTGGACTACCTCCAGGACCTGGGCATCACGGCCATCTACTTCAACCCCATCTTCCAGTCGGCGGCCAACCACCGCTACCACACCCACGATTACCACCAGGTGGACCCCCTCCTCGGCGGCAACGAGGCCTTCCGGGCCCTGCTGGACGAGGCGCACCGGCGCGGCATCCGCATCGTCCTGGACGGCGTGTTCAACCACGCCAGCCGCGGGTTTTTCCCCTTCCACCACATCCTGGAGAACGGCCCTGCCTCTCCTTACCTGGACTGGTTCCACATCAAGGGCTATCCCCTCCATGCCTATTCCCCTCGCCGCAAGCCCAACTACGTGGCCTGGTGGGGTCTCCCCGCGCTGCCCAAGTTCAACACCGACTGTCCTGGGGTGCGGGAGTTCCTGTGGGGTGTGGGAGAGCGGTGGGTCCAGGAAGGCATAGATGGCTGGCGTTTGGACGTCCCCTTTGAGATTGACGACGATGCTTTCTGGCAGGAATTCCGCCGCCGGGTGAAGGGGGTCAACCCCGAGGCCTACATTGTGGGGGAGGTCTGGGGCGACGCCCGCCGCTGGCTCCAGGGGGACCAGTTTGACGCCGTGATGAACTACCTCTTCAGCCGGGCCGTGCTGGGGGCCTTCGGCGGTGCCGACCTGGAGGAGGGCCTTCCTTACGGCATCTACCGGCTGCGCCGCCTGACGGTGCAGGGCTTCGCGCGCCGCATCCAGCGGCTCCTGGCCCTCTACCCCTGGGAGGTGACCCTGGCCCAACTGAACCTCCTGGGGAGCCACGACACGCCGCGCCTCCTCACCCTCATGCGGGGGAACCGCGCCCGGGTCAAACTGGCCACCCTGTTCCAGATGTGCTACCCCGGCGCACCCTGCATCTACTACGGCGATGAGGTCGGCCTGGCCGGCGGCCCGGACCCCGACTGCCGCCGGGGCATGCCCTGGGACGAAAGCCAGTGGGACCTGGACCTTCGGGCCTGGTTCCAGGCGGCCATCGCCCTCAGGAAGGCCCACGTGGCCCTGCGGCGCGGCGAGTACCTGCCCCTCCTCGCCCGGGAGGACCTCTACGCCTTCGCCCGCTGCACGCCAGAGGAGACGCTTGTCGCCCTCTTCAACCTGGGGGAGTCCCCGGCGCGGGTGGACCTGCGGCTGCGCCCCCTGGCAGAGGACGGGGCCGTGCTGGAGGACCTCTGGCGACCTGGGACGTGGGGGAAGGAGGGCATTGTGGTGCAGGGAGGCTGCGCCAGGGGCATCTTCCTGCCCTCTCTGAGCGCGCGGGTGCTCCTGGTGAGGGGGGTGTCGGGGAAGGCGGCTGCGCGCGCTGGCTCCTGGCCAGCCATGTAGGAAAAGGCCTCCATACCTGGCCCTACAGGGGCAACAGCACGCCCTCCAGGCTCAACATGTGGGCCTTCAGGTCCACGCCGCCTCCGAAGCCCACCAGGCTGCCATCCGAACCGACCACGCGGTGGCAGGGCACCACCACCGGGCAGGGGTTGCGGGCCATGGCCTGGCCCACGGCCCGGGCTGCCCGGGGCCTCCCCGCCCGCCGCGCCAGTTCGGCGTAGGTGACCACCCGCCCCCGGGGCACGGTCCGCAGTTCCTCCCACACCCGGCGGAAGAAGGGCGTCCCCAGGGAGGGGTCCAGAGGGTCGTCAAGGGCCACTGGCTGGCCCTGGAAGTAGGCCACGAGGCGCGCCCGCAGGTCCGTCAGGATGGATGGCAGGGCCTCCTCCGGCGTGGGCGGGCCGAACTCGGCCTCCAGTTCCTCAGCCACCTGGGCCTCGGCTGCTTTGGGCAGCACGACCCGCACCAACCCCTCCGGCGAGGCGGCGATGCCCATCCAGCCTCTGTCCGTCCGAAAAGCGGTCCAGGCCACATCCGAGCGCTTCCTGATCCGCGCGGGCCCCTTCATGGGAGCACCCCCTTTCTAGCGGGAGAAAAGACGCACGATCCAATCCCCCAGACGAGGGCGGTGGACCTCCACGGCTTGCTGAGGACACAGTTCGTGACAGCAGAAGCAGTGGATGCACTTGCCCCGGTCCACCCGGGCCCGGCCGTTGGAGATGGTGATGGCCTCTGCTGGGCAGTTGTCGGCGCAGATGCCGCACCCGATGCAGGCCTCCGTCATCTCAGGGCGGGCCGCCGTGAGCCGGCCCGCCTGGCCCAGGATCCAGAGGGCCACCGGGCTGTTGGTGATCCACACCACCGAGGGCCGGAAGTTGCGCACCCGGAGGTCCGAAAGGGGGGTACCGGCCCATCGCAGGGCCTCCACGTGGCCCTCCGTCAGCCCCCGGCGGATGGCCGCGGCCGTGGTCGTGACACGGTGTGGAGGGTGCCCTACCAGCGCGGCCATGGCCACATCGCAGGCCAGGCCATCGGTGCTGGCGAGGAGCGCGCCCACGTGCCGGGGGTCTCCGGCCGAGGGGCCATCCCCCTCCATCGCCAGGACTGCGTCCAGGATGTGCAGCGCGGGCCTGGCCCGGAGGTACAGGTCCAGGAGCATCTCCGAGAACTGGTCCGGCCGGGGCCAGCGCATGTGGAGGTAGGTCTTGTGGGGGCTGGGGATCAGGCCGAAGCAGTTCTTGACAGCCCCGGTCAGGCCCACCAGGTTGTGGGTCTTCAGTTTGGGCAGGTTGATGAGGACGTCGGCCTCGGCTGCGGCGCGCCAGACCGGGACCCGTCGCAGCCAGCGGCCCTCGGGGAAGGTCCATTCCACCGTGTCCATCTCGTAGTTGAGGGGCAGGCCCAGGGTCTGGGCCACCTGGAGCAAGCCGCTCCTGGTGTAGACCTTCTCCAGGCGGGCGCGGGTGTTGAGGGCCCCTGGGGCGTCGCCGATGAAGGGCTCTCCTCCGGCCTGGAGCACAGCCTCTGCCACGGCCCGTACCAGGGCCGGGTGCGTGGTCACGGCATCTTCGGGCGGGCGGGCCGAGAGGAGGTTGGGCTTGAGGAGGACCCGCTGCCCCGGCCGGACGAAGCGCTCCATCCCTCCCAGGGGCGCGAGGACGGCGCGCAGGGCCTCCCGCACCCGGTCCAGGTCATAGTCCGGGCAGGCGATGGCCGAGACCAGAGGGGCCTGCTCGCCTGCAGGGGAGGAAGCAGATGCAACAGGCATTCCCCGGCGTCGGAGGCCGCTCATCCTTCCCTCCATTCTGGGCTCTCCTGCTCTTCAAGGGAGGGGCCGGAGGCGAGACGTGCTTCTTCCTCTTCCTCCAGGCGCAGGACCTGGAGGTACTTCTGCAGGAGGTGGATGATGGCTTCCCTGTCCTCTGGCGCGAAGTGGGAGAGGATCTTGCGCATCCGCTCCTGGCGCCGCTCCTTCGCTCTGCGCAGGAGGGCCTCCCCTGCGGGCGTCAGGCGGACCAGCACCGACCGGCGGTCGGCCTCCGACCGCCGCCGTTCCACCAGGCCCAGGCGCACCAGGCGGTCCACAATGCCGGTCATGGTTGCGGAGCACTGGTCCACCATCTCCGCCAGCGCGCCCATGGGCCAGGCGCTCCCGGAGGCGTGCAACACGTTCAGGGTGATGAACTGGGGCATGGTGAGCCCCAGTTCGCCCAGGTCGTGGGTGAAGCGCCGCCTCTCATACCACGCGAGTTCCATGAACAGCCGCTGGATCTCGTCCAACTCGGCGGAAGGTTCGGGGTTCATCCGCGCTCCTCTCATCGCGCCAGGGCCAACGGGCAGCCTTTAGCCGGTTGAGTATTTTGCAACACAAAGTATACCAGAGAGGGCACGCCTTGTCAAGGAGCCGCAGCGGGCTTGTCAGGGCTGTCTCGTTCTTACAAAAGGGAAGGCTATAACCGCTGAGGCACGTCGGGAGGCGTGCCCTGCGGCCTGCCACGCCAGACCGTAGGTCACGCTTGCAGCGTGACTTCTTTGGCACGCCGCAGGCGTGCCCTACCGGTTGCCGAGACCACCAA
>JBMFPD010000010.1:0-23146 GCA_049969295.1 Anaerolineae bacterium
GTAGGGCACGCCTCCTGGCGTGCCTCTGCACCGCATACAGGGACCGTAGGACACGCCTCCCTGGCGTGCCTCTGCACCGCATACAGGGACCGTAGGACACGCCTCCCTGGCGTGCCTCTGCACCGGGAAGAGCGGTTAGGGCCTTCCCTGTAAAAGGGGGTACCGCCCCGCGCGAGGGCGGGATTCGCAACCTCACCAACGCAAGGCTGGATCTACAGCCGGGTCCGCTGTCGCCGCGCCTCAAAGAGGAGGACTGCCGCGGCAACCGCCACGTTCAGGGACTCCACACCCTCTTCCATAGGGATGTGTACCCGGCCGGTCGCGAGGGCTTCGGCCTCCGGGCTGGCCCCCTCCGCCTCGCCGCCGACGATGAGGATGCAGGGCGTGCGCCAGTCCACCCGGTCGTAGGGAGTCCCTCCGTGGGCCGTGGCCAGCCAGATCGGTCGGCCGAAGGCCCGCATGTGCACTTCATCCCACCGGACCCGAGGCCGCAGGGGGAGCCGGAAGTGGGCCCCCATAGCCGCCCGCACGGCTTTGGGGTTGTAGGGGTCCACGGTGCCCAGGGAGAGCCACACCTCCTCCACGCCGGCGGCCAGGGCGGTCCTCAGGACCGTGCCGAGGTTGCCCGGGTCCCGCAGCCGGTCCAGCATGAGGAGAAGTCCCGGAGGGCCGGGAGGAGGTTGAGGGAAGGGGACCGCAGCGACGATCCCCTGGGGAGTCACGGTATCACTGAGGGATTGCAGCACAGCGTCGCTGGCGGGGAATACCCGTTCCCGGGCTCCTGGCAGGGCCTGGAGGGCCTGGAGCAGGGCCTGGCCCCGCGGGGTGGCCTCCAGAGCAGGAGAAAAGAAGGCGAGGGTGGGGATGCTCCCCACCCTCAACGCCTCTTCTACCAGGCGTACGCCTTCAATCAGGAAATGGCCTTCCTGCCGCCGGGACCGCGCCTGAAGGAGGCTGCGGGCCCAACGGACTTTGGGGTTGGCCAAGCTGGTAATGGGCTCCATCTCCGTCGCCCAGAGGGCTGCGCTCGGTGTTACAGAGCCTCCTTGGCGATCTCAGCCAGCCGGCTGAAAGCTGCCGGGTCCCGCACAGCCATATCGGCGAGGACCTTGCGGTCCACCTCCACCCCGGCCTGGCGCAGGCCGTGGGTAAAGGCGCTGTAGGTGAGCCCGTTCTGGCGGGCAGCGGCGTTGATCCGGGTGATCCACAGACGGCGCATGTCCCGCTTGCGGTTGCGCCGGTCCCGATAGGCATACCACAGGGACTTGAGCATGGCCTCGTTGGCGCGCCGGAACAGGCGATGCCGGACGCCCTGCTGCCCCTTGGTCAGGCGGAGCACCTTGTTGTGGCGCCGCCTGGTCTTGAACCCTCCCTTGGCTCTTGGCACGGCTTACCTCCCCACTACTTATCCAGATAGGGCGCGAGCCTGCGCACCCGGCGCTTGGTGCCGATGTTCTCCACTTCCAGCATCTTGGAGAAGAGGGCGCGCACGCGCCGCGCCTTCTTGCGGCGCAGGTGGCTCTTCCCGATCTTGGTGCGCAGAAGCTTCCCCGACCCGCTGTACTTGAACCGCTTCGCTGTAGACTTATGCGTCTTGATCTTGGGCAACGCTCCACCTCCCCTTTGTGGACATCCTCTCCTGCGGGGCCACCCTGTGCCGGGCCAAGACAACAAACCGCGCCCTCAGCCGGTCCGGGAAGGCTCCCCCTCCCGAAGGCCAAAGACGCGACGCACACCCCCTCGCCCGCCTCCTCCGGGGAGGACGAGCAGGGAACGGCTCCTCCCTGGCTGCCCGACAGCCTCAGCGCTGGTGAGGGGTCAGAATCATCAGCAGGCTCTGCCCCTCGGGCTGAGGGGCTTGCTCCACCGCCCCCAGGTCTGCCAGTTCCTGGGCGATCCGCTTGAGGATCTCCAGCCCCATCTCAGGATGGGTGACCTCCCGGCCACGGAAGCGGACGCGGACCTTGACCTTGGCCCCGCTCTCCAGGAACTTGCGCGCCCGTTTGATCTTGTAGTTGAGGTCGTGATCCCCTGTCTTCGGGCGCACGTGGATTTCCTTGACGGTGGGCTGCTTCTGGGCTTTGCGGGCTTCCCTCTCCCGTTTGGCGCGTTCGTAGGCGTACTTGCCGAAATCCATCAGGCGGCAGACAGGCGGGTCGGCGTTGGGGTCCACCTCCACCAGGTCCAGCCCCTGCTCTTCAGCCAGGCGCAGGGCCTCGCGGCGGCTCAGGACCCCCACCTGCCTCCCGTCTTGCCCGATGACGCGGACTTCGGGGGCCAGGATCTCCTCGTTGGTGCGCTGTCTCCTGCTGCTGATCTCTCCTACCCTCTCTTATGACAAGGCTGGGACTTCCAGCCTCCAGGCACGCCCCACAGGGGCTCGCAGAACATCAGCGCAAACTATAGCATAAGCCGGGGCAATAGTCAAATCGCCGAACGCTTCGGGGGTCCGGGCGGCCAGGGCCTTGCGGACATACAGCCAGGGCGGACAGGGGCCACCAGGATGTGCCCTGTCCGCCCTGGGTCACGCTGGGCCCGGGGTCCCAGGTCGCCCTTGACCTACGCCTCGCCCCGGGCAAGGGCCAGGAGTTCCCGCACAATGGCCTTGGCGTCCCCCACCACGCCCACGTTGGCCACCTTGAAGATGGGGGCCTGAGGGTCGGCGTTGATGGCCACCAGGAACTCCGCGTCCTGCATGCCAAAGTAATGGAAGACGCTGCCAGAGATGCCGCAGGCCAGGTAGAGCCTGGGGGCCACCGGTGGGTTGACCACGCCCACCTGGCGCTCCTCTCTGATCCACCCCTCGTCCACCGCGCCGCGGCTGCCGGCCACCTGTCCGCCCAGGGCCTCGGCCAGTTCCTCCAGGAGGTGGAACGACTCGGCATCGCCCATGCCGCGGCCGCCGGCCACGATCACCCTGGCCCTGGAGAGGGGCTCCGGAGGCAGGGCGAAGGGGGCGTCCATCTCCTCCCAGGTGAGCCTGCCGGCCACGCCCTCCAGGGGCAGGTCCAGCACCTCCACCTCTCCGGAGCGGTAGGGGTCCTCGTAGGGGATGCGGAACTGGCCCGGCTCCACCGTGGCGATCTGGGGGCGCGCCTCCGGGCAGGCGAACAGTTCAAAGTACCTCCCGCCCAGCGCCGGGCACGTGCCCACGAGCAGCCGCTCCGCCATGTCCACGGCGAGGTCCAGGCAGTGGCTCAGGAGCCCCGTCTTCAGGCGCTGAGCCAGGCGCGGGGCAAGATCGTTCCCCAGGTCGCTCGCGCTCAAGAGCAGGATCTCCGGCTTCTTCTGGTCCACAAGCGTCGCCAGGGCCTGGCAGAAGACCTCCGGTTGGTAAGGGTCCAGGGCGGGGCTGTCCACCACCCACACCTTGTCCGCACCGTAGGCGACGAGCCCCTGGGCCAGGTCCGACACGCCGTGGCCCAGGAGCACAGCGTACAGGTACACGCCGAGGTTGTCGGCCAGGTCCCGGGCCTTGCCCATCACCTCCAGGGTGTGGGGGGCCATGCGGCCTCCGGCAACCTCCGCCAGGACCCAGACGTGGCGGTACCCTTCCCCGGCTTCCTCCACCGGCCCCAGTTCTTCTTCCAGCATGCTTTCCAGGTAACTGAAGTCCATCTCTGTCCCTCCTCATCCACGGGAAGCCGTTCCGCCGGGCGCGCTAGACCAGTTTCTGGGTCTTGAGGATGTTCCAGAGTTCGCGCGCCGCTTCCGCCGGCTCGCCGCGCACCATCTCGCCGACCTCCGGGGCCGGCGGGAAAGCCTGCCCCCGGTAGACCACGAGCGGCCGCAGGTCCTCCGCCAGGCCCAGGTCGGCGGCGCTCCAGCGCGCCACCTGCCACTGGCGGTACGCGTTCATAATGCGTGCCCCGTGGGGATAGCGGGGCTTGACCGAGCCGGCAGCCACGGCCACCAGGGCCGGCAGCGGCACCCGCACCTTGGCGAACTGCCCCTGCCAGCGCCGCACCACTTCGGCTGCCCCGTCGGCAGGACGCACCCGGACCGCGCCTGTGACCTGGGCGAGGCCCAGCGCCTCGGCCAGGCGAGGCCCCACCTGGCCCGAGCCGGTGTCGCCCGAGCGGTCGCCCACCAGGACCAGGTCCACCGGCTCCAGGCGACGGATGGCTGCGGCCAGGGCCCGGGTCGCCACGGCGATATCGGCCTGGTCAAAGGCAGGGTCGGCCAGGTGGTAGGCCGCGTCCGCCCCCATGGCCAGGGCCTCGCGCAGGGCGTCGTCGGCGCGGGCCGGTCCCAGGCTCACGGCGACGACCTCCGCGCCCACGGCCTCCTTCCACTGGAGGGCCACCTCCAGCGCGCACTTGTCCGCCGGGCCGAGGATGTACTCCTCCCGGTTGACGAAGATCATCTCCCGCCGCAGGTTCACCACGACGCCCGCGGGGTTGAGAATCTGCTTGATGGCCACGACAATCCTCATGCTCGCCACTCCTTTGCCCAGGAAGACTGGGGGCATCCCTCTCGTCCAGCGCCGCGCCCACCTGCCTAGGGCGCGATGCGCACGCCTTCGGGCCGGAAGAGGTTGCTGGCGATGACGATGCGCTGGATCTCGTTGGTCCCCTCAAAGATCTCGGCGATGCGGGCATCGCGGAAGGCCCGCTCAATGGGGTAGTCCCGGCTGTAGCCCAGGGCCCCGTAGATCTGAAGCGCCCGGTGGATGCAGCGGGAGGCCACCTCGGAGCCGAAGACCTTGCACATGGCCGCCTCTTTGATGTGGGGCTGGCCGGTATCAATGAGCCAGGCAGTGCGGTAGACCAGTCCCCGCAGGGCCTCAATTTCGGTGGCCATGTCGGCGATCATGAAGTGGATCTCCTGCTTCTGGGCGATGGGCCCGCCGAACTGCTCCCGCACCTTGGCCCACTTCATGGCCAGTTCCAGCGCGGCCTGGGCCCCGCCCAGGCAGGCCGCCCCGAGGCTCGCCCGACCGATGTCCAGAGTCTTCATGAAGGTGATGAACCCCGCGCCGAACTGCCCCAGGACGTTCTCCACCGGCACTGGGCAGTCCTCAAAGATGAGTTCAGAGGTGGCACTGCCGCGGATGCCCATCTTGTTCTCGTGGGAGCCGACGCGAAAGCCAGGGAACTCCTTCTCCACGATGAAGGCCGTCACGCCCCCGCGCGCTCCCAGGGAAGGGTCGGTGACGGCCATGACCGTCACGATGTCCGCCTGCGGGCCGTTGGTGATGAACTGCTTCGTGCCGTTCAGGATGAAGTAGTTCCCGTCGCGCACGGCGCGGGTCTTGATGGCTGCGGCGTCGGAGCCCGCGCCGGCCTCCGTCAGGGCGAAGGCGGCGATCTTCTCCCCCCGTGCCAGGGGCTTGAGGTACTTCTCCTTCTGCTCCGGGGTGCCGTCCAGGTAGATGGCCATGGCGCCGATACCGGTGTGGGCGCCGATCACCGTGGCCGTGGAGGTGCAGACGCGGCCCAGTTCCTCCATGAGGATGCAGTAACCGGTCTCGCCACCGCCCATGCCCCCGTACTCCTGGGGGAAGGGCACGCCCATGAGCCCCAGGGCCGCGGCCTTCTTGATGGTCTCCATCGGCACACGGCCCTCCCGGTCGATCTCCTGGGCCAGGGGGCGCACCTCGTTCTCGGCGAACTCCCGCACCATGCGCCGGAACAGTTCGTACTCTTTGGGAAAGGTGAAATCCATGGAACACCTCCTGCGTTCCCAACAAGGAGCCCGCGCGGCTAGGGCTGGATCTCCAACTTGTGGTCCTTGTAGATCTTCCGGGCGATGAGGAAGCGCTGGATCTGGCTGGTGCCCTCAATGATCTCCAGGGCCCGGAAGTCGCGGTACATGCGCTCAATGGCGTATTCCTTCATATAGCCGTAGCCGCCGTGCACCTGCAACATGCTGTTGGCGATGCGGAACGCCGCGGTGGAGGCGAAGAGTTTCACCACGCTCGCGGTGTAGGTGTCCAGCTGGCCCTGGTCCACCAGCCAGGCAGCCCGGTAGACCAGGCCGCGCATCGCCTCCACCTCGGTGGCCGCGTCGGCCACGTACTTCTGGATCATCTGCTTCAGGGCGATGGGGCCGCCGAACTGCTCGTGCTCAATGGAGAACTGGACGCCGGCCTCCAGCGCGGCACGGGCCCCACCCAGGCTGATGGCCCCCAGGGCAACGCGGGTCACGTCCAGGGTGCGCCCGGCGACCCGCATCCCCTTCCCTGCCTCCCCCAGGAGGTTCTCCGCGGGGACCCGGCAACCGTCCAGGTACAGGGTGTTGCAGGTGAGGCCCCGCAGGCCCAGGGTCTTCTCCCGGTAGCCCACCTTGAGGCCAGGCGCGTCCCGCTCCACCAGGAACGCGGAGATGCCCTCCTCGGTGCGGGCGAAGACCACGAAGAGCCCGGCCACCGCGCCGTTGGTCACCCAGTGCTTGGAGCCGTGGAGGAGGTAGCCATCCCCCTCACGGGCGGCCCGTGTGGCCAGGGCCCCGGCGTCGGTCCCCGCGCCGGCCTCCGTCAGGGCGAAAGCCCCCAGGCACTCCCCAAAGGCCATGGCCTCCAGGTACCGGGCCTTCTGGTCCTCGGTGCCGAAGGTGAGCAGGGGGTACACTGCCAGCACGTTGTGCACGTTCACGGCGATGGCGAAGGACATGCTGGCCGCGGCCAATTCCTCCAGGAGCATGCAGTAACTGACGAAGTCCAGCCCTGCACCTCCCTTCTCCTCGGGGACGAGGGCCGCCAGGAACCCCTGCTCCGCGGCCTTCCGGAAGAGGGAGGCGGGGATCTCCTCATCCCGGTCTATGTGTTCCGCGAGGGGCTGCACCTCTTTGAGGGCGAACTCGCTGAACATCTTCTGGAACATGCGCTGTTCGTCGGTAAGGGTAAAGTCCATAGGGGTCCTCCTCAGCATTGCACCGCCACGGAGGCGCGCTCACAACGAACCCGAACGGGTGAGGCCCCCGCCAGCCTGGGGGAGGTGAGGGAGGACCGGCTGGCGGGGGCGGGGTGAGCCCGAGGCACGGGCAGGCCGCGCCGGGAACCTAGCGGTCCTGGAACTTGGGCCGCCGCTTCTCCAGGAAGGCGGAGACGCCCTCGCGCATGTCCTCCGTCTCGCACAGTTTGGCGAAGTTCTCGGCCTCGTAGAGCAGGCCCTCCTGGAGGGTGGTCTCCATCCCGGTGTTCACGGAGTCAATGATGGCGGCCATGGCCTTCCCACCCCACATGGAGAGGACCTTGGCCAGGCGCTTGGCCTCCCGCACCACCGTGCCCACGGGCACCACCTTGTTGACCAGGCCGATGCGGTACGCTTCCTGGGCTTTGATGTTGTCGCCGGTCAGGAGGAGCTCCAGGGCCCTGCCCTTGCCCACCAGGCGCGGCAGGCGCTGCGTGCCGCCCCAACCGGGCATGATGCCCAGTTTGATCTCCGGCTGGCCGAACTGGACGCTGTCCTCGGCGATGCGGATGTGGCAGGCCATGGCCAGTTCGTTGCCACCGCCCAGGGCGTAGCGCCCGTTGATGGCAGCGATGACTGGCTTGGGTGAGCGCTCAATCTTGTTGAACAGTTCCTGGCCCTTCAGCACCACCTCTTTGGCGTCGTCGTGCCCCTTGAGCGCGGCGATCTCGTTGATGTCCGCCCCAGCGACGAAGAACTGCCCCGCGCCGGTGATGATGATGACCTTCACCTCGGGATTGGCCAGGACCTCGTCAAAAGCGTTGTTCAGGTCCATGACCGTCTGGCGGTCAAAGGCGTTGGCCGGAGGGTGGTCAATGGTGAGGATAGCCGTGCGCTCCTCAATGGTCACGTGTACGTTCTGGTACTCTCCCATGGTGACTGCTCCTTTCCTGATGTGGGCATTCGCATCTGTGCTGTGAGGCCCCGTCCCCTCCCCTTCCCCCAGCCTCCTCCCCGCATGCAGGGAGGAGGCTGGGGCTATGGAGGAAGGATTGGGGTTCCGTCCTACACCGTCCACTCGCGGAAGCCGCGCCCGGTCTTCTTGCCCAGGTCGCCGGCCCGCACCTTCTGGTACCAGATGTCCACGGGCTTGAAGCGATGGCCGTAGCGGGCGGCGAGGTCCTCCAGTTTCTTCAGGCAGACGTCCAGGCCCAGTTCGTCGGCGTACTCCAGGGGGCCCATGCGCACCAGTTCCTCGCCTTTGCGCACGGCCATGCCGATGCCGGCGATGCAGGCCATGTCAATGTCGTTGACGTTGGCGATCTCCTCCATGACGCACAGCGCGGCCTCGTTGAGGAGGGGCATCATCAGGCGGTCCACGGAGAACTCGGTGCCGGTGGCCACCTGGCCAGAGGCCTGGAGTTCCTTGATCATCTGCTTCACCGGCTCGTCCGTCTGCTCGCCGTAGCCGTAGAAGCCCGCGCCGGACTTCTCGCCCAGCCGCCCGGCCTGGACCAGTTTCTCAAACAGTTTGGCCGGGGTCATGCGGTCGCCGTACTTGGAGAACAAGTACTGGCCCACGTCGTAGCAGATGTCCAGGCCCAGCATGTCCATGAGGGTGAAGGGGCCCATGGGCCAGCCGAAGGCGGTCATGGCCTCGTCAATCTCCTGGGCCGTGGCGGTCCCTTCCTCCAGGCACAGGACCGCCTCGTTGAGGTAGGGCATGAGGAGCCGGTTCACCAGGAAGCCAGGGCATTCCTTCACGATGACGGGGATCTTCCGCAGTTCCTGGGCGAAGTTCTGGACCGTGTCTATGGTGTCCTGGTCGCACTGGGCCGAGGGGATGATCTCCACCAGTTTCATCACGTGGGCCGGGTTGAAGAAGTGCATGCCGATGACCTTGTGGGGCCGTTTGGTGGCCGAGGCCATCTCGGTGATGGAGAGGGCCGAGGTGTTGGAGGCGAAGATGGTCTCGGGCGGGCACACCTGGTCCAGTTCGGCGAAGACCTTCTTCTTCAACGCCATGTTCTCGGGGACGGCCTCGATGACGATGTCCACGTCCGAGAACTCGTCGTAACTCAGGGTGGGGATGAGCAGGTCCATCTTCTCCTGCATCTCCCCAGGGCTCATCTTCCCCTTCTCCACGCGGCGCTGGTAGATGGAGCGGATGGTCTCCACGCCCCTGTCCAGCGCCTTCTGGTCCACGTCCTTGAGGACCACCGGGAGCCCTGCGAAGGTGATGACCTGGGCGATGCCGGCCCCCATGGCCCCTGCGCCCACCACGCCTGCTTTGAAGATGTACATCGTCTCTCCCTCCTCATGAGACTCTGGTTGCCCCGCCCCTCACCAGGTGGGCAGGGGCATCGCCGCGTCCGGGTTGTCCAGCCGCACGAAGTAGAGCCACTGGTCCGGGTACTTCTGGAAGGCGAGGGCATTGGCCTTCCCTAGGGTCGCGCCGACGAAGTAGTCGCCGCTCTCCGGCTCTATGGCCACCACGCCCTGCTGGCCCGCCAGTTCCTCCCGGAGGCGCTCAAAGGCCGCCTTGCCCTTGGCCACGAAGGCGTTCCACTTCTCTTTATCCTTGTACATGCTCACGTCTGCCATGGTCGCTCCTCCTGTCCGGTCTACCGCCGCTCAAGGATGATGGTACCGCCCATGCCACCCCCTACGCAGGCGGTGGCCAGGCCAAACTGCACATCCCGCTTGATCATCTCGTGCATGAGGGTGACAACGATGCGGGTCCCTGTACAGCCCACCGGGTGGCCCAGGGCGATGGCCCCGCCGTTGACGTTCACCTTCTCCCAGTCCCAGCCCTGGTCCTCCAGTTCCCGGCCCACGGCCAGGGACTGCGCGGCGAAGGCCTCGTTCAGTTCAATGAGGTCAATGTCCCGCAACGTCAGGCCCGCCTTCTTCAGGGCCTTGGGGACTGAATAGGCCGGGCCCAGGCCCATGATCTCCGGCGGGAGCGCAGCGTAGGCGTAGGCGCGGATGTAGGCCAGGGGCTTCAGGCCGAGGGCCCTGGCCTTCTCTTCCGTCATGACGACCGTCGCCGCCGCCCCGTCGGAGATGGGGCAGGCGTTGGCCGGGGTCACCGTGCCGTCCTTCTTGAAGATGGTGGGGTAGAGCGCGGCCTTCTGGACGCTCAGGGTGGGGTTGATGCACTCGTCGGCGGTGATCTCCTCGTAGGCCACCTCCTGGCCGGCCACCTTCTTGGAGACGCGCACCGGCACGATCTCGTCCTTGAAGCGCCCCGTGCGGGTGGCACGGAAGGCCTTCTTGTGGCTTAGGACAGCGAACTCATCCTGCTCCTCGCGGGAGATGGCGTACATCATGGCCAGGTTCTCCGCCGTCCGGCCCATGATCTGGTCGCAGATGGGGTCGGTGAGGCCCTCCCACAGGGTGTCAATGAAGGTGGTGTGGCGCAGTTTCAGCCCCCACCGCGCGCCCCGGACCACGTAGGGCGCGGTGGACATGCTCTCCGTGCCCCCGCAGACGAAGACCTCACCATCCCCGGCCTGGACGGCCTGGTAGGCCATGGTGAGGGCCATCATCCCCGAGACGCAGTTGCGCTGGATGGTGCAGCCGGTCACCCGCATGGGCACGCCGGCCATGAGGGCCGCCACCCGTGCGATGTTGGGCGCGTCGCTCTGCTGGCCGATGCACCCCAGGATGACCTCGTCAATCTGCAAGGGGTCCAGGCCGGTGCGGTTGAGGACCTCCCGGATGACGATGGCGGCCAGTTCCTGGGCTGGCAGGTCCCGGAAGGCTCCACCGTGGCTGCCGATAGGCGTCCGCACGCCCCCGACGATGACCACTTCCTTCATCTTTCCCTCCTCATGTCTGATGTGCAGGTCCCGAAGCCCTGGTACCCGATGGATGGGAACACCCGCCCGTTCACCCCGGGCGGGCATCGTTGCGGAGCCCCTTCAAGAGCAGGTCGCAGGTGGCGTGGAACATGGCTTCCAGGTCCACCTGGAGCATCTCCCTGCGCACGGGGCTGGCGAAGAGGACGAGGACGCCGTTCAGGCCGGCCCAGAGGATGCCAGCCGTGAGCCAGGGGTCCCCCTGCTGGAAGGCCCCGGCGTCCATGCCCTCTCTGAGCACCTCGGAGACAACTCCCAGGCACTGGTTGCTCCGGGCCACGATGCGCGCGCTGAGTTCCTGGGGGATCTGTTCCTGGAACCGCCCGCGGTCAAAGGCCATGATGAGGCGGAAGTAGTTGGGGCGGCGCTGGGCGAAGCGCAGGTAGGCATCCGCCAGGGCGCGCAGCTGTTCCTCCGCTGAGAGGCTGGAGCGCCGCTGGCGCGCCCGGCGGAGGTCCCGCAGGAGAAGGGTCAGCCCCTCCAGGAGCAGGTGGGCGAGGAGCGATTCTTTGCTGGGGAAATAGAGGTAGATGGTCCCCTTGCTGACCTCGGCCCGCGCCGCGACGTCGTCCACCGTGGCCTGGGAGATGCCCTGCTCAAAGAACACCTCTTTGGCCGCGGCCAGGATGGCCTTCTTGCGGAGAGCCTTCTCCCGCGCACGTCGCTGGGCGGTGCTCACGGATGCGGCCTCCCTCCAGATGGGGGGCAACGGGACCGGAAGAGAACCGAGAGTCAGTTACTGACCCAAAGTCAGTATAGCACAACTTCGCGGCCTTGTCAAACGAGCGCGGGAAGCAAAGGGGGGAGGACAGGCCTCGTGCCTGCCCAGGAAAACTGTCAGCGCCAGGGGCAACGCGGTCCAGTGGCCTGGAGAAAGCCATCCACGAATCGGCCCACAAATACACGAATGAGCCCGGCGCGACCGCAAGCCATTCGTCAATTCGTTCCTTCGTGGATGGCCTTGGCAGGGCGAAAACACCCTGGGCACTTGATCCTTGCCAACCGAGCAAAAGGGGCTGGAATGGCCCGTGGAGCAAACAAGGGGCGCAGCGACGCTGCGCCCCGGCGGCACTGGCGTGCCGCAATGTGCCCTGTGGCACAAGCACCAAGTGCGAAACAGGCGTTTCTGGAGGTCGCTAGCCTGCGGCCTTGGGGGCCCTGCCCGACAGAAGATCAGCGATGCGCCGCAGGAGGTCGTCCGGGTCCACCGGTTTGGAGATCCACCCGTCCGCCGCAGGGGCCTCGTCCGTGGGGAACATCCCCGAAACCCCCTCCACCCCGGTCAGGGAGGAGACGATGAGGACGGGGATGTCCTTCAGGGCCGGGTCCTGGGCCATCTCCCGGGTCACGTCCAGCCCATCCAGCACGTAGGACATCATGATATCCAGCAAGATCAGGTCCGGGCGCTGGGCGCGCATCCGCTGCAGGGCCTGCCCGCCGTTGGCGGCGGTGTCCACCTCATACCCCGCGGAAAGGAGGATGGTCCGCACCACGGACACGAAGTCGGGGTCGTCGTCAACTACCAGGATCCTCGCCATGTCTCACCTCTGCTCCGCTTGTAGGTTGACATCCGTAGCTACGGAGGTGTTTCCGAAACCGTACCCCTTCTCCTGGGCAGCCAGGTCCATGGAGATGGTCACCAGGCGCTCCACCAGGGGCTCCGGCATGCGCAGTGTGCGGCGCAGGTCCATCGTCTTGAGGTACCGCCTGCACGCTTCACAGGCGTAGAGGCGGTACACCTCGTCTTCGCTGGGGTAGTAGACCATCGCATCCATCTGCCCGCAGAAGGGGCAGGTGACCCGGTCAAACCCCCAGGACGTGTCGCAGCGCGCACAGTAGAGGCGGCGGGTCCCCGTCTCCCGCTCCAGGAAGGCGAACTGAGGCCACCCCCCGCACAGGGGGCACACCCCCCGCCGCCAGAGGTCTTCCCGGAGCAAGGGGCGAAAGGCCTCCGCTGCCCGCTGCACATAGGGGACGAGGGCCAGCGTCACCCCCATCGCGCACACCGACGTCACCGTGCACAGGGCCTCCCGGTTCTCAAACTGGCGGCGCGCTTCCCCCATCAGGGCCTCTGGAGGGAAGGCATCGCACACCCCCTGCCAGGCCGGGTTGTGAGCCGCCAGCACCTGGGCAATGGCCGCCAGAGATTCCGTGAACCCCTCGGGGGTCAGGCCCAGGTGGTGGAACTCCATCAGGGGCCGCCCCCCTTCCAGACGGCGCTCGGCTTCGGCCTTGTCCAGGGGGCAGGTGGCCGGGGGAAGGGCGGCCCTGAGCGCGAACTGCACCCGGTAGATCTCCCGGTAGAACAGCAGGAGTTCCCGCAGGGCCGGGTGTTCCTCCAGCGCGGCGTCCAGCGCCGAAAACACGTCCTGGTCCCTCATCCGGACCTCCCTCTTCCAGGCCACCTCCCCCTGCCCAAGGGCTCACTTTCCGCTCGCGCCCTCCTGGGCCTTGGCCTGCTCCTGGGCCAGCCGCTGGGCGTAGAGTTCCTTCGCCCGCTTCTCCCCGTAGAACCAGGCCGCATGGTGCTCCCGGGCGTAGGATTCGGAGACCACGCCGAAGCGCATGCTCACCAGGCTCTGCCACATGAGCGGGTGGACCACCGCCAGGAAGAAGTGGACGATGAACATGTTCACGGTGACGATCATGGTCAGGTCGTGGACGATGACCGCCGCCTGGAAGAGCCAGGTGGGGATGATCCCCCGCCCGAACCACATGATCACCCCGGTCACGCCGAAGGTGATGGTGCCCAGGACCATGATGTACACGTTCAGCTTCTCCCCCGTGTTCCACCGCCGCTGGGGAGGCATGGCCACGTGCTTGCCGAAGATGTAGTAGGGGATGGCGTTCTTGAACCAGAGGAGGTCGTCCTTGCTCCACCCCAGTTCCCGGAGCGTGGCCAGGAGCCGGTGCGGCTCCAGGAGCGCGTAGAGGATGGGCACCAGCCCGAAGAAGACGGCGCAGATGCGGTGCACCAACCGCAGGAACTGGCCTGCCTCCCCCCGCGCCAGGGGGGCGAACTGGGGGACGAAGAGCACCAGGCCCGTCAGGGCCAGGGGCAGGAAGGTGATGGTGTGCCCCCAGTGCAGGGCCCGCTCCAGGAAGGTGTAGCGCGGAATCCAGCGGATGTGAATGGTGGAGCCGGTTGGACGCAATCGTACGCTCATGCTATGTCCTCCTGCACCTTTCTCCAGGAGATCGGCACCAGTCCTCCAGGCAAGGCGAGGAAGCCCTCGCGACCTTCCCGCCGCCCTGCCGCGGGCACGGGCCTCACTCCACCTGTTCCATTTTGATGGCCCTCCGACTGATGAGCCAACTCCCCAAGACGCCTGCGAGCGTCGCTGCCCCGGCCAAACCTGCCAGCCAGCGCCCACCAATGCGCCACACCTTGGCCACCAGGGGGAGGACAGGGTCCTCCGGCAACCCGTAGCGGGCTGGCTCGTCCAGGAGGATGCTCAGCCGGTGCAGGCCCTGCGCCTCCGTCAGGCCGTACAGACGGGCATTGCTTCGCCCTTGCGCCCTCAGTTCCGCCGCTCGCGCCTGGCCCCTTTCCACCAGGTCGGCCCGCGCGCCCCAGGTCAACGCCCCCGTGGGGCAGGCCTCCGCACAAGAGGGCCCTCCGAGGCCATTCCAGATGCGGTCCTGGCAGAAGGTGCATTTGGCGGCCTTGGCCTCTCCCGTAAGGATGTTCACAACCTCCAGGTGAGGAACCCCATAGGGACAGAACTGGGTGCAATAGCCGCAACCAATACAGCGGTCCCGGTTGAACCCTGTAAACCCCTGCGCATCCTTAAAGAGGGCTCCGGAGGGGCAGACAGTCACGCAGGCGGCATCGGCGCAGTGCATACACTGGTAACTGAAGAAGTGCCAGTCGGAAGGGTCGCGAATGGTCACCTTGATAAGGTTCCAGGTCTTCGCCGAAAGCGACCGCGGCGCCTCGTACAAGCCCTGCGGGTCAGGTTCCGGCGGCAAATTGTTCCACCGCTTGCAGGCCGCCTGACAGGCGCGGCACCCCACGCACTTGGTCGGGTCGTACAAGATGGCCAGGCCATCGGCCGTGGCGGGGTTGACATCCATAGAAAGGACGTGCGGCCCTTCCAGGACCGAAAGGCCCAGGCCGAGTCCCGACCATTTCAGAAAATCTCTCCGGGTCAGAGGCATGGTGTTCCTCCTCGCATCCCAAGGGTTCAAGCAATCCCGTGTGGGTCTTGGCGACGTCGTTCTGCTCCGCCCAGTTCCCGAAGCACCCGGTCCGCAAGGGCCTCCACAACGGCGGCGACAGGTTCGGACAGTTCCAACCCCACGCTCACATCTGCAGGCTGCACCCCCCAAAGCACCACCTCACGGGGGTAGAGCCCGCAGAGGCGCGCCGCAGCCAGAAGGTCCGCCAAGCCCTCCTGGTGGGGCGAAACCTTCAGGCCCACCACAGAGGGCACTTCATCCCCCTGAAACCGGGCCACGGTGCCCGGTTCGGCCCCCATGTCCACAGCGTCCACCACGATCAGGCGGTCCACTCCCTCCAGGTAGGGCAAAAGGTCCATCCCCAGGGTGCCGCCATCCAGCACCTCCACCTGCGGGGGGAGCTCGCCCCGTTGGCCCAGGCGCTCCACCGTCCGAACCCCGACCCCATCATCCCGAAGGAGGATGTTGCCCAGGCCCAGGACCAGGGTCTTGCCAGGCATGGTTACATCCACCCGCCCACATGGACCCGGGTGACCTCCCGGCCGCGGGCATCTACCACATGCACCGCACAGGCCATGCATGGGTCAAAAGAGTGGATCGTCCGCAGGATCTCCACAGGCTGCGCCGGGTCCACCACAGGGGTCCCCACCAGAGAGGCCTCGTAGGCCCCCGGCTGGCCCTTGGCGTCCCGTGGCGACCCGTTCCAGGTAGAGGGCACGACGCACTGGTAGTTGGCCACCTTCTGGTCCACGATGCGGATCCAGTGTCCCAGGGACCCACGAGGGGCTTCGTGGCCGCCCCAGCCCTGGGCTTCCTTGGGCCACGTAGCAGGGTCCCACTTCTCGCCATTGTGGGTCGCCAGGTTGCCATCGGCCATGTTGGCCGCAAGTTCATCCAGCCAGGGCTCCAGCTGTTCGGCGAGGAACAGCGTCTCAATGCCCCGCGCCGCTGTCCGCCCCAGGGTGGAGAAGAGGGCCTCCGGCCCCACGCCCAGGGTCTGAAGGACGTGGTCTACCAACTGCTTGATGCGAGGCTGTCCCTTGGCGTAGGCCACCAGCACGCGCGCCAGGGGCCCCACCTCCATCGCCTTGTCGTCGTAGCGCGGCGCCTTGAGCCAGGAATACTTCCCTTCCACTTGCAGGTACTCGTAAGGGGGTTTGGGCCCGGTGTAATTGGGCTTCGTCTCCCCATCCCACGGATGCTTGGCTGCAGCGTCCCCATCGCCGTAAGCGAACCAGGAATGGGTGACGTACTCGGTGACCTTCCCCTGCTCAAAGGGGTGCACAACGCTCAGGTCGCGGTTCAGGATGACGCCGGCCGGGAAGAGGAACTCGCCAGCCGCATCCGGGAAGTCCCCGTAGACCAGGAAATTCCCCAACCCCTCGCCATAGCCAGCCCAGTCCTTGTAGAACCCAGCTACGGCCAGAAGGTCGGGGATGTACACCTGTTCCACGAACCGCTTGGACTCGGCAGCCAGCTTCTTCAACAGGGCGATCTTGTCCGCATTGATGGCCGACTCGCTGTCCGGGTCCAGGGTCACGGAGACACCGCCCACCAGGTACGTCTGCGGGTGAGGGTTCTTGGCTCCCAGAATGGCGTGGGCCTTGATCATGTCCCTCTGCCATTCCAGCGCTTCCAGGTAGTGAGCCACGGCCATGAGGTTGGCCTCAGGCGGCAGTTTGTAGGCCGGATGCCCCCAGTACCCGTTGGCAAAGAGGCCCAGTTGGCCGCTTCCGACAAAAGCAGCGATCCTGTCCTGCACCCCTTTGAAGTACTTCGCGCTGGACCTAGGCCAGTCGGAGATGGACTGGGCCAGGTCAGCCGTGGCCGCCGGGTCCGCCTTCAGCGCACTGGTGATGTCCACCCAGTCCAGGGCGTGCAGGTGGTAGAAATGGATCACGTGGTCCTGGACGTACTGGAAGGCGGCAATGAGGTTGCGGATAATCCGGGCATTGTCGGGGATGCGGATCCCCAGGGCATCTTCCACGGCGCGGACCGAGGCCAGAGCGTGGACGGTGGTGCAGACCCCGCAGATGCGCTGGGCCATGAGCCAGATCTCGCGTGGGTCGCGGCCCCGAGCGATGATCTCCAGCCCGCGGAACATGGTGCTGGAACTCCAGGCTTCCGCCACCCGGCCGCCTTCCACCTTCGCCTCAATCCGCAGGTGACCTTCAATCCGAGTGATCGGGTCAATGACGATGCGCTCAGCCACTTGTATCCCTCCTAAGCCCGGTGCTGTTGGGCAAGGCTACTCCTCGGATCCTCTTTCCGATTCTGGCTTCTGGGTCAGCTTCTGCACCGCTACTGCACCCGCTGCGCCCACAGCGAGCCCCACAGCCGCGCCAGCGATCCCCGCCGTGACCGGAGATACCCCGCCCGCTCCTTCCACAGGCGGATACGTGGTTGGCGGCGTCAGGCCCTGGATGGGCACCGTCTCATAGGCTGGCCGCTCCCAGAAGTTCGGCGCAGCACAGGCAATGCAGCCGTGACCGGCCCCCACCGGCCAACTCGTTCCCTGGTTCCACCGGATAGTGGGGCAGTTGTGGAACGCCACAGGTCCCTTGCACCCCATGTGGTACAGGCACCATCCCTTACGGTGTCCTTCGTCACCCCACTGGCGCACGAACTCGCCGGCATCAAAGTGGCCCCGGCGCTCGCAGTTATCGTGGATGCGACGGCCATAGGCGAAGAGGGGCCGGCCCAGATCGTCCGTGGCGGGCAGGCGCTTCGTGGTCAGGTAGTGGACGACAGTGGCCGTGAAATTGTCCACGTTCATGGGGCAGCCAGGTAGGTTGAGGATGGGCACACCGGAGACAACATCCTTGACCCCCTTCGCCCCGGTGGGGTTGGGGGTGGTCGCAGGCCAGCCACCATAGAACGCGCAAGCCCCTACAGTAATGATGGCCACGGCTCTGGACGCCACCTCCCGGACCAGGTCCAGTGCCGTGCGCCCGCCAATGCAGCAGTAGATCCCATCATCAGCCGTAGGGATGGCCCCTTCCACCACCACCAGATACCCGCCCTCGGCGATGGTATCGTGCAGCGACTTCTCGGCATTCTTGCCGGAGGGAGCCATGATGGTCTCATGGTAATTCACCGACAAGATGTCCAGCACCAGTTCAGCCGCCGTGGGCTGGTTGGCCCGGAGGAAGGATTCGCTACATCCTGCACAGTCCTGATACTCCAGCCACACGACCGGAAGCCGTCTGGCCGAAGTCAGGGCGCGGGCGATCTGGTCCACGAAACTGGACGGCATGGCCAACGTGGCCGCCATCACGGTGCAGAACCTCAGGAACTCCCTCCGTGAGATCCTGCCGTCCCGCAAGGCTCCCTCAATCCCCTGATCTCTCCTCTCTTCGCTCATGATGACCTCCTCAGTGTGGACTTGCTGGGCAAAGTCAACGCGCCGCTTGTGCGCATGGGATCACTGCACCTCCTCCATCCGGATACGACGACGGACGATGAGCCAGGCCAGCGCCGTGCCAAGGATGCCCACCACAAACGAGGCTTCGGCGAGGGGCTGGACCCAGTCCTGCCAGACGGATGCCACCCAGGGGTACGAGGGCCTGGTAGGCAGGCCGTACCTCTCCGGCGCCTCCGTCAGCACGTAGAGGCGGCCCAGGCCCCCGAGGAACTTATCCCCCCAGAGGTTGGCGTTGGGGAACCCGCGGGCCTTCAGGGCCTCCACCCGGGCCTGGCCCTTGGCCACCATGGCCTCAAAGTCCCCGAAGTCCAGCGCCTTGGGCGGACAGGTCTTCACACAGGCTGGCAACTCGCCGTTGGTGATGCGGTCCTGGCACATCGTGCACTTGGACGACTTCCCCTTGCCCGTGAGGATGTCCGTCTCCGTGCGCGGGATGTGGAAGGGACAGAACTGGGTGCAGTAGCCGCACCCGTTGCAAAGGTCCCGCTCAAAGGAGACGAACCCCATGGGATGGTGCTTGAGGGCCCCCGTGGGGCACACCTTGACGCAGGCCGCCTCCGTGCAGTGCAGGCACCCCCAGTTCAGGAAGAGCCACTTGACCTGTCCCCCCTCCTCCACCTCGCGGAAGCGGATGCGGGTCCAGGTCACCGGCGAGAGGTCGGAGGGGTTCTCGTACGTGCCCTGGTTCATCGTCGTCTCGGCCGGGAGGTCGTTCCACTGCTTGCAGGCCACCTGGCACCCGCGGCAGGCTGTGCACCTGGAGGCGTCGTACAGGATTGCCACCTTGGCCATCTCACACCGCCCTTCTGATGTTCACCAGAAAGGCCTTGTACTCAGGGATCATGGTGTTGGCATCCCCAACATGAGGGGTCAAATCGTTGGCACTCGCCCCGGTCGCCAGGCCCTTCCAGCCGAAGTGCCACACCATGCCCACGATGTACAGCGGCTTGCCATCTACCATGAGGGGCCTGATCCGCTTGGTCACCAGGGCTATGGCCATGATCTCCCCCCGGGCACTGGACACCACTACCCGCTCGCGGTTCTTGATGTGTTTCTCACGGGCCAGCTCCTCCGGGATCTCCACGAACATCTCCGGCTGCAGTTCCGCCAGCCACGGAAGCCAGCGGGACATGGCCCCTGCCTGCCAGTGCTCCACCACGCGGTAGGTAGTGGCCACGTAGGGGAACCGCTCTCGGTCGCCCACCAGGTCCCCGATGGGCTTGTCCGCATCCACGTTCCAGATTTTCGCCACCGGGTTGAACTGCACGCTGGAGAGGGGGTTCTGGACCGGGCTTTCCAGCGGCTCGTAGTGCTCCGGGAACGGCCCTTCGTTCAGGGGGCTGAAGAGCCGCCCCTTCAGAAAAGGTGTCATGATGAAGGCATCATCGCCGCCGGGGTCGGTCGGGGCCTTAGTGGGGCTGAAGTCCGGCACATCGTTGCCCACCCACTTCTTCTGCTCCGGGTCCCACCGGATGAGGACGCGGTCCGGGTTCCAGGGCTTGCCGCTGGCATCGGCCGAACAGCGGTTGTAGAGGATGTGGCGGTTGGCCGGCCACACCCAGCCCCAGTAGGGGTAGATGCCCAGGCCGCCGGGGTCCTTGGTCCCCCGCCGTTTGCACGAGGGCATGAAGTGGCCCGTGCCGTCGTCCCGGTCGTAGAAGTAGCCGCAGTAGATCCAGGCACCGCTGGCTGTGGCCCCATCGTCCCGCAGTTTGGCGAAGGTGTCCAGGAGGTCCCCCTTCCGACCGATGACGTTCCCCTGCTCATCCAGGACGTCGCGCGTCCAGTAGCCGTTGATCTCCCGCGCCACCCGCTCCGCGTCGGGGGGGTCGCCGTAGTCCCAGTTCAGGTCCAGGATGGGCCGGTCTTTGGGGTCGGTGCTCCCTTGGTAGAGTTCCCGCACGGCCTTGAACACGCGGTCCAGGATCCAGATGTCCTCCCTGGCCTCGCCTGGGGGTTCCGCCACCTTGGGCCGCCACTGGATCAGGCGGCCGCTGGTCACGATGGAGCCAGCCTTCTCCATAGCGTCGGCCGCCGGCAGGACGAAGACCTCCGTCTTGACCTCCGCCGGGTTCACCCCCGGCGCCTGCCAGAAGGAGCAGGTCTCCGTGTCAAAGAGTTCCTGGACCACCATCCAGTCCAGTTTCGCCAGGGCGGCCCGCTCCATGCGGGCGTTGGGCCCCGAGACGGCCGGGTTCTGGCCCATGATCCACAGGCCCTTGATCTTCCCCTCGTACATGGCGTGGAAGAGGGAGAGCCATGAAAAGTCCCCGCTCGGGAGTTTCGGCAGGTAGTCGTAGCAGAAGTCGTTCTCCGGGGTGGCGGCCTCGCCCCACCAGGCCTTAAGGAGGCTCACCAGGAACTTGGGCGTGTTCTGCCAGTAGGACTTCCCAGCCGCCTTCCCCCGCGCCTCCAGGTAGGCCTGGAAAGTGGGGTGGTCCTTGGCCGTTGGCGTGGGCAGGTACCCCGGTAGGATGTGGAACAAGACCCCCATGTCAGTGGAGCCCTGGACGTTGGACTCGCCCCGCAGGGCATTCACGCCGCCGCCAGCCACACCGATGTTGCCCAGGAGCAACTGGAGGATGGCCATGGCCCGCACGTTCTGCGAGCCCACCGTGTGCTGGGTCTGGCCCATGGCGTAGAGGATGGTGCCGGCCTTGCCCGGCTTGCCCGTCTCGGCGAAGGTCTGAGCCACCTTCAGGAAGAGGTCCTGCGGGCAGCCAGTGACCCTGGAGACCATCTCCGGGGTGTAGCGGGCGTAGTGCCGCTTGAGGTGCTGGAAGACGCAGTTCGGATCCTGCAGCGTCGGGTCCCGCAGCGGCTCCCCGTTCGCGTCCGTCTGGTACTTCCAGGTGGCGCGGTCGTAGGTTCTCTTCTCGGCGTTGTAGCCGGAGAACAGGCCATCCAGTTCCGCCGGCCCCTGGAAGTTCGGGTCCAGGAGGAAGGAGGCGTCGGTGAAGTGGAGCACGTACTCCTTGTGGTAGAGTTCGTTCTCCAGGATGTAGTGGATCATGCCGCCCAGGAAGGCGATGTCGGTGCCTGGGCGGATGGGGGCGTAGAGGGTGGCCTTGGCGGCCGAGCGGTTGAAGCGCGGGTCCACCACGATGAGGGGTGCGCCGTTCCGCTCTACCGCCTCCAGAATCCAGTAGAACGAGGCCGGGTGGTTCTCTGCCGGGTTGCCCCCGATGATGAAGATGCAGTCGGAGTTCTTGAGGTCAATCCAGTGGTTGGTCATCGCTCCGCGACCGTACGTGGCGCCGAGACCGGCGACCGTCGCAGAGTGTCATATGCGGGCCTGGTGTTCCACGTACACCAGGCCCAGAGCCCTCGTCAATTTGCTGGCCAGGTAGCAGTCCTCGTTGTTGTTGGCCGCCCCGCCCAGGAAGGCGATGGCCTCCGTGCGGTTCACCGTGACCCTGTTCTCGTCCACCGTCTGGAAGGTCGCATCGCGGGTGGCCTGGACGCGTTTGGCGATCTCGCGGATGGCCCAGTCCCACGATTTCTCCTCCCAGTGGTCGCTCCCCGGCGCCCGGTAGAGGGGCTGCTTCAGGCGAAGGGGGCTTTTGGAAAGTTGCGGCACGGAGACCGACTTGGGGTCCAGCCCGCCCCGGTTGACGATGTGGTCCGGGTCCCCCTCGCAGTTGCTGATGTGCCCCTCCAGGTCGTTGGCGATGAGGAGCCCGCACCCCACAGAGCAGTAGGGGCAGATGCTGTGCTTCTCGCCGATGGCCTTGTGCAGGGGAAACCGGGGCACATCGGCCAACGCGAACCCTGCCGGCAGGAGCAGGCCTCCGGCAGCCGCGCCGGTCAGTTTGAGGAACTGGCGTCTCGTGACCCTCGTGGCGTCCATGTGCCCCGTTGCCGTCACCTCGTTCCGCCGCGCTATCCCCGCCCTCTTACCGCCCTTCCTGCTCGCCGGATGCGCCGGGTGTGAAGGCCGACGCATCCTTGTACATTTTCGCACAAAGAGGGCCCTTCGTGAATACAGGAAACACCCTATTTTGCCGCCGGAAAGGCCCTAATTTGTGGGAGAAGGGGCAACCTTGAGGAAAACGTCACGGACCAGGCGCAGGAGGGTAGACCAGGACCCCCGGCTCCCGCACGTGCAGCCAGTACCCGTGGAGGGGCCGGAGGGCCTGCAGCGTGTTCACCTGGGGCGGCAGGTTGCGGTAGTAGGAGAGGCCCGCCCCTTCATAGCCCAGGACCACGTCCCAGCGCGCCCCCAGGTTGGAAAGGGCTGCTTCCGGCTCCAGGGGGCCTTCGCCCAGGTAGGGGACGAGGTTCCAGCCAGCGCACAGGGGGAGCGCCGCATCGGAAGGGACGGGACTCCCCACCACAGGGACGTCCACTGGCTCCGTCATCTGCACCCAGTAGCCGTGCCCGGCGTCTAGCGCCCGCAGCGTGTTCAGCGCCGGCGGCAGGTCCGGGTAGAAGGTCCGCGCACCCCCCTCGCAGTCGTAGGTGAGGACGAGGCGCACCCGGCCCAGCACCGCCCCCAGCACGGCCTCCGGCCTCGGGTCGTCCGGCTGCACGGGGAAGGCCACCAGGTTCCATCCGCGGCCCAGGGAGAGAGCCACCGAGACCCGGCTGTGGGCTTCCAGGTCCACCTGCCGCCACGCGGCGGCAGGTTCCCAGCGGGGGAGGTCAGGCCCCTTGGGCTGGGCTGGCAACCCCTGGACCCGGAAGCGCAGGTGGTCGCCCACAGCAGCGCCTTCGTCCGCAGGGGTGGCCGGGTCATCGCCGTAGACGAGGAGAGGGCCGTACCCTCCCGGCGCGCTGGCCACCGCGCAGCCGCACCGCACCCCTTGCGGGTCAAAGGCCTC